>JAJRXJ010000178.1 GCA_024276355.1 Actinomycetes bacterium
CGGACCAGGACGATCGAGTGTTCCTGCAGGTTGTGTCCCTCACCGGGGATGTAGGCGGTGATCTCAACGCCGCTGGTGAGACGAACACGGGCCACCTTGCGCAAAGCCGAGTTGGGCTTCTTGGGGGTGGCGGTGTAGACGCGAGTGCACACTCCGCGGCGCTGCGGGGCACCCTTCAACGCGGGTGTCGCCTCCTTGCGTCGCTTCGACTGGCGGCCCTTGCGGACCAACTGCTGAATCGTGGGCACTGTAATTCCTTGGGATCGATCTTGAATGGACGCACGGCGGTGCGCACACGGGCGCGAAATGGCCGACTCGGAAGCATACGAGGGGCATCGTGGAACCTCAACCCAATGTGACGATGATCCCCGTTCCGATCAATGTTGTGATCCACAATGGTGCACCCAATTTGACGTAATCGGCGAGCCGATACCTCCCGGGCCCCCAGACCATGGTGTTCGTCTGGTAGCCGATCGGGGTGAGAAACGACGCCGACGCCGCCACGGCCACCCCAAGGATCATTCGGTGGGGGTCGACATCCGTGGCTGCAGCCACCGTGAGAGCGGTGGGAAACACCAGGGCCACCGCGGCCACGTTGGTGATCAGCTGATTGAGGAGCATCGTGGCCAGCAGGACACCGATCACCGCGCCGAGGTCGCCCATCGACGAGGTCAGATCGATGAGGCGACCGGCGAACTCGTCGCCGAGGCCACTCACCGCGACCGCCCGCCCGAGTCCCAGGGCGCCGGCGATCATCGCCACGATCCGCAGGTCGATCATGTTCCACGCCTCGGCCGGGTCGACCGCGCCACCAATGATCAGCAGACCGCCGGCCAGCGCGATCGATCTCAGCACCGACGCCACACCGAAAGCCGGCAGAACCGCCACCAGGGCCACAGCGCCAAGCGTGACAGCCGTGTGGAACGCCCCGGCCCTGTGCGAGTTTCGGGACGAGAGCGCCGTGCAGACCACGAAGTCGGCCCGGGCCATCGGCGAATCCGCCACAAAATCGGGGCCCACCCTCAGCAACAGCGTGTCGCCCACGTGGATCACCACCTCGCCGAGCTTCGATTCGATTCTCGTGCCGGCCCGGTGAATCGCGACGACCGCGGCGTGATGCCTCGAACGGAACCTGGCGTCGCGAAGCGTGGTGCCGACCAGCGAAGACGACTGGCCGACCACGACCTCGTAGAAATCGCCGTCGTTGAGGCGGAGATCACCCGCTGCCGATTCCAACCCCTTGAAGTGGTGGAGGTCGACCACGTTGTCGATGTCGCCGACGAACACGAGACGATCACCGGGGTCGAGCCTGCGCCCCGGCGACACTGGCGACACGGTCGAACCGGCCCGCTCGATCTCGACGAGATAGACCCCATCGAGAGACCGGAGCCCGGCTTCCTCCACAGTGAGCCCACCGAGATGTCGATCGTCGGCGACGGTCATCACAACCGTGAACGGACGCTCATGAGGGTCGTTGAGGCTCGGTGGCCTGCGGTCGGGTACCAGCAGGGGCGCGAACACGACCAGGAGAATCACGCCCGCGAGCACGACCGGGAAGGCCACCTTTGCCGGGTCGAACAAGGACAGTTCACCGAAGCCACTTTCGGCCGAGAGACCCGAGGCCACCAGGTTGGTGGAGGTGCCCACCACCGTCAGGGCCCCGCCCAGGATCGTGGCGTACGAGAGCGGCAGGAGATAGCGACTGGCCGATACCCGGTGCCGTTCGCTCCAGCGAACGATCGCGGGGATGAGCATCGCCACGATCGGGGTGTTGGCCAGGAATGCCGATGCCCCCGCTGCCGGCACCAGCAGCCTTGCCAGAGAGCCGCGTCGCGATGCGCCGGTGCCGAGCGAACGTTCGATCACCGGACCCACGAGATCCGCTTTGGAAACGGCGCCGGCCACCACGTAGAGGCCGGCGACGGCCACCGGCGCGGGATTGGACAGCCCCGCCAGCGCGTCGGGACTGTCGATCACTCCGACCGCGTAGACGAACGCGGTGGCACCCACAACCGCGGCAGGCGCCGACACCAGTCCACGGGCCAGCACGACGATCATTGCCGTCATGGTGGCGAGTGTGACCCAGGCGTCGGCGGACATGCCGCTCAAATTACATTGGTGTGAGTATCACAAGGTCAGATGGTGCCCGTGCCGCCACCGTCGAGGGGCACGACATCGCCACCGGCCGCGGACTCGGTGCGCCCGGCCAGCCAATCGGCAAGGCTCTGATCCTCATCGGCGCCCGTGTAGTACTCGACCGGCTCGTAATCGGGGGCGCTGGTCTTGAAGCTGCGGTACTGGCTGATTCCCGTGCCTGCCGGAATGAGCTTGCCGAGGATGATGTTCTCCTTCAAGCCCTGCAGTCCGTCGGTCTTCGACTCGATCGCCGCTTCGGTGAGGACACGAGTGGTCTCCTGGAACGACGCGGCCGAAAGCCACGAATCGGTGGCCAGAGAGGCCTTGGTGATGCCCATCAGCTGCGGACGACCCTCGGCGGGTCGACCGCCGTCTTCGACGACGCGACGGTTGGTGTCGGCGAAGGTCTTCTGATCGACCTGGAATCCAGGCAGGAATTCGGTGTCGCCCGGGTCGTTGATCACGATCCGCTTGGTCATCTGGCGAACGATCAACTCGATGTGCTTGTCGTGGATCGACACGCCCTGATCGCGGTAGACCTTCTGGACCTCGTTGACGAGATACTGCTGGGTCTCGCGGACACCCTTGATCTCCAGGAGTTCCTTGGGATCACGTGCGCCCTCGACGAGCGCATCCCCGGCGTGGACCTCCACGCCGTCGACAACCTCGAGGCGGGCGCCCGACGGGATCGTGTAGGAGTCTTCCTCGCCATCGTCGGAAACAATCACGACCTCACGGCCGCGACCATCATCTTCGCCGACCCTGACAACACCCGAAGTGCGGGCCAGGGTGGCCTTGCCCTTCGGCGTGCGGGCCTCGAACAGTTCAACCACGCGGGGCAGACCACCGGCGATGTCCTGCGCACCTGCCACACCACCGGTGTGGAAGGTACGCATGGTGAGCTGGGTACCGGGTTCGCCGATCGACTGGGCGGCGATGACGCCCACGGCCTCGCCGACCTCGATGTTGCCGCCGGTCGCCAGCGACATGCCGTACGACTTGGCGGAGATACCCGACTGGCTGTCGTCGGTGAGCGGCGACAGCACCCTCACACGGGTGATCGTGGGATCGTCGCGCAGCGCTTCCAGATCGGCATCGTGAACCATCAGGCCGGCTTCGAGAACCGTGCCGTCGGCGAGTTCGACCGAGTCGGCCAGCACGCGACCCAGGAGCCTCGACTCGAGGTGGGTGCGCTTGTTGGGGGAATCGGGCATGACATCGTCGATCCAGATGCCGCGCACGGCGCCGGGGCGCTCGAACGGATCCTCGTCGTTGATGATGAGCTCCTGGGCCACGTCGACCAGGCGACGGGTGAGGTAACCGGAGTCGGCGGTGCGCAGGGCGGTGTCGACCAGGCCCTTACGGGCGCCAGGAGTGGCGATGTAATACTCGAGCATCTTCAGGCCTTCACGGAAGTTGCTCTTGATCGGCCTCGGAATCATGTCGCCGCGAGGGTTGGCCACCAGGCCACGCATACCGGCGATCTGACGGACCTGCATCATGTTTCCGCGGGCACCGGATGACACCATCATGTTGACCGGGTTGAAGTCGTCGGCCTCGAGGCCCTCCTTCATGCGGGCGGTGACCTCCTCGGTGGCCTCCGACCAAACCTCGACCTCCATCTGCCGACGTTCGCCGTCGGTGATGATGCCCTTTCGGAACTGCTGTTCGATCTTCTCGGCCTTCTTCTCGTGGCGTTCGAGAATCTCGGCCTTCTCGCCCGGGGTGCGGACGTCGTCGATCGAGATGGTGACACCAGACTTCATGGCGAACTCGAAGCACATGTTCTTCACGGCATCGAGACACGAAGCAACGGTCCCCTTGTCGAACCCACGGGCCAGATCGTCGACGATCTGGGACATGACCTTCTTGTCGACCTTTTCGTTGACGAAGGGATACTCGTCCGGGAGAGTCTCATTGAACAGAACACGGCCGACCGAGGTTGGCGTGTACTTGGCGGCTTCGCCGTTGGCCGGTGACTCGAGCAGGAACTTGCTGCCACGCCACTGGATCGGGGTGTGGAGACCCACGAGGCCACTTTCGTAGGCCCGGTTGAGCTCATCGACGTTGCGGAACACGCGGCCGGCTTCGTGGTCGTCGGCGATGATCTCGGTGAGGTAGTAGGCACCGATGATCATGTCCTGGGTCGGGGTGACCAGCGGACGGCCGTTCGACGGATTGAGCACGTTGTTCGCTGAAAGCATCAGCACCCGAGCCTCGGCCTGGGCCTCGGAGGAAACCGGCAGATGGACCGCCATCTGGTCGCCGTCGAAGTCGGCGTTGAAGGCGGTGCAAACCAGCGGGTGGAGCTTGATGGCCTTGCCGTCGACCAGCACCGGCTCGAAGGCCTGGATGCCGAGACGGTGAAGCGTGGGGGCACGGTTGAGCATCACCGGGTGTTCCTTGATGACGTCTTCGAGGACGTCCCACACCCGCTCGTTGCGACGCTCGACCATGCGCTTGGCCGACTTGATGTTCTGGGCCAACTCCACATCGACGAGCTTTTTCATGACGAACGGCTTGAACAGCTCGAGCGCCATGATCTTGGGCAGGCCGCACTGGTGGAACTTGAGCGATGGTCCGACCACGATGACCGAACGGCCCGAGTAGTCGACGCGCTTGCCAAGCAGGTTCTGACGGAATCGCCCCTGCTTGCCCTTGAGCATGTCGGAAAGCGACTTGAGGGGGCGATTGCCGGGCCCGGTGACCGGGCGACCACGACGACCGTTGTCGAACAACGCGTCGACGGCCTCTTGAAGCATGCGCTTTTCGTTGTTGACGATGATCTCCGGCGCACCGAGATCGAGAAGTCGCTTCAATCGGTTGTTGCGGTTGATGACGCGACGGTAGAGATCGTTGAGATCGGAGGTGGCAAAGCGGCCACCATCGAGCTGCACCATCGGGCGGAGATCGGGAGGGATCACCGGAACCACATCGAGGATCATGGCCCGGGGGTCGTTGATGCGGCGACCGTGCTCGTCGCGACGGTTGAAGGCCGCAACGATCTTCAGTCGCTTGATCGCCTTCTGCTTGCGCTGGGCGGACAGACCCTTCTCGCCCTCGGGCGGATCGATCTGGGCCCGCAGGACGCGCTCTTCCTCGTCGAAGTCGAGACTCTCGACGAGCTGGGCTATCGCGGCGGCACCCATGCCACCCTCGAAGTAGTCGCCCCAGCGATCCTCGAGTTCACGCCAAAGCATTTCATCTTCGATGATCTGGCGCGGGAACAGGCCCTTGAACTCGTCCCAGGCGCGATCGAGGATTTCCTTTTCGTATTCGAACTGCTCGCGGATCTCGGCCAGGTCCTTCTCGGCGGTGCGCCGGCAGGCCTTCAGCTCCGATTCCTTGGCCTTGTCGGCCTCGAGCTGGGCCAGTTCCTTTTCGAGCTCCTCATGGCGGCGGGCCAGATCGAGCTCCATGTCGTTGTCGATCGCGTCGCGTTCGGCGGCAACCTCGACCTCGAGGTTGGGCAGATCCGTGTCGCGTCGTTCCTCGTCGACATCGACCACCAGATTGGCGGCGAAGTAAATGACCTTCTCAAGCATCTTGGCCTTGAGCTCCTGCTTGGGCGTGGAGCCCATGAGCAGGTAGGCGAGCCATGAACGAGTGCCGCGGAGATACCAGATGTGGACCGCGGGCGCGGCCAACTCGATGTGACCCATGCGCTCGCGACGAACCTTGGAGCGGGTGACCTCGACTCCGCAGCGCTCGCAGATGATGCCCTTGAAACGGACACGCTTGTACTTGCCGCAGGAGCACTCCCAGTCCTTGGTGGGACCGAAGATCTTCTCGCAGAAAAGCCCGTCTTTTTCGGGCTTCAGCGTGCGGTAGTTGATGGTTTCCGGCTTCTTGACCTCACCGTTAGACCACATGCGAATGCTGTCTGCGGTGGCAAGCCCGATTTTCAGGTTGCTGAAATCGTTGACGTCGAGCATTTTGTTCCTTGGTCCTTCGTCGCCGGTATCAGGCACGGGCCGCGCGGGCGGCGGCACGGGCTGCGTCTTCTTCGTCACTGCCACGCTCGGGGCGCTGGAGATCGATCCCCAGTTCGGCCACCGTGCGGAATGTCTCCTCGTCGAGCTCGCGCATCTCGATTTCCTGCCCGTCACGGGACAGAACCTCGACGTTTATGCACAACGCCTGCATTTCCTTGATGAGCACCTTGAAGCTCTCGGGAATGCCTGGATCGGGGATGTTCTCGCCCTTCACGATCGATTCGTAGACCTTCACACGACCGAGCACGTCGTCGGACTTGATGGTGAGCAGCTCCTGGAGGCAGTAGGCCGCTCCGTAGGCCTCGAGGGCCCACACTTCCATCTCGCCGAAGCGCTGGCCGCCGAACTGGGCCTTACCACCGAGCGGCTGCTGGGTGATCATGGAGTAGGGGCCGGTTGAACGGGCGTGGATCTTGTCGTCGACGAGATGGTGGAGCTTGAGGATGTAGACGTAGCCGGTCATGACCCGGTTGTCGTAGGGCTCACCGGTGGCTCCGTCGAACAGAACCTGCTTGCCGTTGGGCTGGATGAGACGGGTCTTGCCGTCGGCGCTCTCGGGATGGAGGTTCTCGAGGATGTCGACGATCACCGGCTTGTCGCCGGCCAGATCGCGTTCGTCCCACTTGGCACCGTCGAACACCGGGGTGGCCAGATGCCGGGCCGGTGGGGTGGTCGGGCGGGTCTTGCGCTCGGTGCCGCTGACCGGATTGCTGCCGACTTCCTCACCGTCGAGCTCCCAACCCCATCGGGCGCAGTAGCCGAGATGGGCTTCGAGAACCTGACCGATGTTCATTCGTGACGGAACACCGAGAGGGTTGAGGATGATGTCGACCTGCTGGCCGTCGGCGGTGTAGGGCATGTCCTCGATCGGGACGATGCGGGAGATCACACCCTTGTTTCCGTGACGACCGGCGAGCTTGTCGCCGACACTGATCTTGCGCTTCTGGGCCACGTAGACCCGCACGAGCTGGTTGACGCCCGGTGTGAGTTCGTGGGCATCGTCGCGGTCGAACACCTTCACGTCGATGACCTTGCCGGTCTCGCCGTGGGGCACCTTCATGGAGGTGTCGCGAACCTCGCGGGCCTTCTCACCGAAGATGGCCCTCAGGAGGCGCTCCTCGGGGGTGAGCTCGGTCTCGCCCTTGGGGGTGACCTTGCCGACCAGCACATCGCCGGGACCAACCTCGGCGCCGACGCGGATGATGCCGCGCTCGTCGAGGTCGGCGAGGATGTCCTCGCTCAGGTTGGGGATGTCGCGGGTGATCTCTTCGGGACCGAGCTTGGTGTCGCGGGCGTCGACCTCGTGTTCCTTGATGTGGATCGAGGTGAGCACATCGTCCTTGACGAGGCGTTCGTTGAGGATGATCGCGTCTTCGAAGTTGTAGCCGTGCCACGGCATGAACGCCACCATGAGGTTCTTGCCCAGGGCCAGCTCGCCACCATCGGTGGAAGGTCCGTCGGCGAGCACGTCGCCCTTCTTGACCTTGTCGCCCTGACGCACACGCGGCTTCTGGGTGATGCAGGTGTCCTGGTTGGAGCGTTCGAACTTGTGGAACTTGATCGCCTTGGTTCCGAGCTTCTTGTAGTCGATCACTATGTGGTCGGCGTCGAGTTCGACAACCACGCCGTCGTCCTCGGCGGCGAGCATGTCGGCGGCGTCGAACGCGCAGCGCTCTTCGATGCCGGTACCGACGTAGCCGGCTTCGGCGCGAAGCAGCGGAACAGCCTGGCGCTGCATGTTGGCGCCCATGAGAGCGCGGTTGGCGTCGTCGTGCTCGAGGAAGGGGATCAGCGCGGTGGCGACCGAGATGATCTGCTTCGGCGAAATGTCCATCATCTGGACTTCGGTTGGGGGCACGGAGGAGATCTCGGTGGTGGCACCGAAGAACACTTCCTGCTCCAACTGAAGGCGAAGGTCTCGCAGTGAAGCGGCCTGCGGCGAACGACGCACCAGCACGCGATCGTCGAGGAAACGGCCGTTTTCGTCGATGCGGGCGTTGGCCTGGGCGACCACGAACTCTTCTTCCTCATCCGCGGTGAGGTAGACGATCTCGTCGGTGGCGACGCCGTCGACGACCTTGCGGTACGGCGACTCGATGAAGCCGAAGAGGTTGACCCGGGCATAGCTCGCCAAGCCACCGATCAGACCGATGTTGGGACCTTCGGGGGTCTCGATCGGACACATGCGGCCGTAGTGGGAGAAGTGAACGTCTCGCACTTCGAAGCCGGCGCGCTCGCGACTGAGACCACCCGGGCCGAGCGCCGAAAGGCGACGACGGTGGGTGAGGCCCGAAAGCGGGTTGACCTGATCCATGAACTGCGACAGCTGCGAAGTTCCGAAGAACTCCTTGATGGCAGCCACGACCGGTCGGATGTTGATCAGGGTCTGGGGGGTGATGGCCTCGACGTCCTGGGTGGTCATGCGCTCACGCACGACCCGTTCCATGCGGCTGAGACCGATACGAACCTGATTCTGGATCAGCTCGCCGACGCTGCGAATACGACGGTTGGCGAAGTGGTCCTGATCGTCGAGCCGGTAACCGGGCTCGGCCTTGGCCAGGTTGAGCAGGTAGGTGGTGGCGGCCAGCATCTCGCACTGGGACAGCACCGGAGAATCGGGATCGGGACGGTCGATCTCGAGCCCGAACTGGTTTTCGAGGAAATCGAGTTCGGGGCCGAGCTTGCGGTTGAGCTTGTGGCGGCCGACCCGGCTGAGGTCGTAGCGACGGGGCTCGAAGAAAGCATTGCGGAAGTATGAGCGGGCCGACTCGACGGTTGGCGGTTCGCCGGGGCGGGCACGCTTGTAGATCTCGAGAAGGGCTTCTTCCTGGGTGGGTGCGAGCTCGCGGTCCTTTTCCCACTGTCCTTCGAGGAAGTCGAAGTACTGGACGAAACGGTCGAGGAAGCCGGGGTGGCTCTCCTCGTCGTATCCGAGCGCACGCAGCAACACGAACAGACTGATGCGGCGCTTGCGGGCCACACGGGCGCCGGCGGTGACGTCCTTGCCAGGCTTCTGCTCGACGTCGAACTCGATCCACTCACCGCGGTAGGGGTGGACGGTGCCGGTGACGAGCTGATGCTTCGAGAGGTTGCGAAGACGGAATCGCTCACCCGGCTGGAAGATGACGCCGGGGGAACGAACGAGCTGCGACACCACGACACGCTCGGTGCCGTTGATGATGAAGGTCCCCTTGTCGGTCATCATGGGGAAGTCGCCCATGAAGACGGTCTGTTCCTTGATCTCGCCGGTGTTGGCGTTCATGAAACGGGCCCGCACGAAGATGGGTGCCGAGTAGGTGATGTCTTTTTCGCGACATTCCTCGACCGTGAACTTGGGGACCGGTTTGAGGTCCTCGTCGGTCGGGTCGAACTCGAGTTCGAGCTGGAGGGTCTCCGTGAAGTCCTTGATTGGGGACATGTCACGGAAGGTCTGGGCCAGCCCCTCCTCAAGGAGTCGTTTGAAGGACTCCCTCTGAATTTCAATCAAATCCGGAAGAGGCAGAACCTCAGGAAGATTGCCGAATGAATAGCGATCGCGATTAGCGGCGCGTGTGGTCACATGGACTCCCGTAGTGCGCACGAAAGAGGACGACCGTGGGCTACGAACACGCGCGTGAACATTCTGAAAAGATTGGACACAGGCGCGACGACGACCACGGTAGATGGCAGGCTAGTGCGCCAGACATGGCAGGGCAACCTGAACCTGCGCTGTCGGAAACCGACGGCGCAGTGATCGGGGCCGTTGACGGGGCCACGACAATCGCGAAGGGTAGGGATTCGCGTGGTCAAGGTCAAGCAATTGATCGATTACGAAATCAAGTCGTCATACACCATCCGACCACGCAGGGCGTTGGCACGAGCCGGTTCGACGCCGGCGTGGGCCAGGTAGCCGTCGATGTCCCCCCACCTCTCGGCCATCCCGTTGAGCACGGCGCGCATGACCGGCCTCGGGGCCGACCACAGGGTGGCGAACCCGTCTGGGTCGAGCCCCTTTGCCCTCACCACCTCGGCGAAATGTTCGACCTTCATCGGTGCAAATGAGTTGGTGAGTTCGTAATCATCGAGCAGGTGGGAGTCTGCGACCCCACAGGCGGCCAGCAACACCATCGCCATCACCCCGGTGCGATCCTTGCCGGCGGTGCAATGGAACAACACCCTCTCGCCGGACGCCACCGCTTCGATCACACGCGAAAAATGACTGGTGAACTCCTCCAGCATCACCAGGTACCCGTCGGCCATGTCGGCCTCATCGAACTTGGTGAGCAGTCCGGCGTCGATGCGCTCCATGATGGTTCTCGCTTGGGCCCCGTCGCTCGACATCGGCAACCTCACGTGGGTGATCCCATCGGGGAGGCGATCCGGGGCCGCGGCCACTTCGGCATCAGCACGGAGATCGAAGACCTTGGTGATGCCCATGTCGAGGAGACGGGCGAAGTCGGCGTCGGTCAGCGCATCGAGACGATCGCTGCGAAAGACCCGACCCCATCGGGTGTAACGGCCCGATCGGGTCGGATATCCGCCCAGGTCACGCAGATTGGTGGGTCCGTCCATCTCCACGCGACGCTCCGCCGCCACCAGGAAGCCGCTCGCCGGGTCGAACAGATGCACGAACGACCTGGAGCCGTCGGCCCTGGGCACGATCGCCCGCCCGGGCGCGTCGGGAGCGTGGACATCGATCCCCGCGTCGTCGGGATCGTCTGACACGAACACCGACACGGAATGATCACCGCCGCGCCAGGTGACAAGAATCCGATCGCCGATCGGGGTTGCGTTGAGATGGGACACGGGATCGGGCACCAGGAAACCCTAGCGAACCCCGCGGGTCCGCCCGAACGCGAAAAGTGACGGCACCGAAGTGCCGCCACTTTCACGAATCAGGATTCGATTACTTGAGCTCCACGGTGGCGCCGGCGCCTTCGAGAGCTTCCTTGGCCTTCTCGGCATCTTCCTTCGAAGCGCCTTCGATGACGGCCTTCGGGGCGTTGTCGACGAGCTCCTTGGCCTCCTTCAGACCCAGCGAGGTGAGGCTGCGGACCTCTTTGATGACCTGGATCTTCTTCTCGCCGGCGCCCATCAGGACGACGTCGAAAGCGGTCTGCTCTTCCTCGGCGGCTCCACCGTCACCGGCGGGAGCAGCGGCGGCCACGGCCACCGGAGCAGCGGCGGTGACGCCGAACTTCTCTTCGAACTCGGTGAGCAGTTCGCTCAGCTCGAGGACGGTCATCGATGCGATTGAATCGAGGATTTCTTCTTTAGTTGCCATGATCAGGCCTCCTGGTCGTCGGCGTCAGCCGACGCCTGGTCGTCAGCATCGGTCGATGCTGGTTCTTCTTCTGTGGTTTCGGCGGCCACCTCGGCCACCGGGGATTCGGTCGGCGCGTCGCCCGCGCCGCCCTGGTCGATGAGGGCCTTGAGCCCATACGCGAAATCGCGTGGAACCGCTGCCAACAGTCCTGCCATCTTTGTCATCGGGGCCTGGAAGGCGCCGGCGAGTTGAGCGAGCAGAACATCTCTGGACGGAAGTTCGGCGAGTGCCCGAATCTCATCGCTGCTGAGCAGCTTGTCGTCGAGTACGCCTCCCTTCAGTACGAGAGCGTCGTTGGTCTTGGCAAAGGTCTTGAGGGCCTTGGCCGCGGCAGCGACATCACCGGGAGTTCCATCGGGCTTGACGCCAACAAAGGCGATAGCCGTGGGACCGGTGAGCAGATCGTCGATCTCAAGTCCTATCTCACGTGCCGCCAGGCGCACGAGCGTGTTCTTGTAGATCTTGTATTCGCACCCCGCCTCACGCAGGGCACCACGCAGTTCGGCCAATGCCGGCACGTCGAGCCCGCGGTATTCGGTGAGCATCGCGCCGTCGCTGTTCTCGAGCTTCTCACGAACCTCTTCGACTATCGCGACTTTCTCTGGTCTTGGGTCTCCCATCTCACCTCCTTGCTTTCTGTTGTGTGCGCCGGGCGCACGGTTGGTGTGCGCATAACGCACTCGGGCGCCCACCAAACAGGTGGACGCCCTCAGTACTTGCGGGGCTCCTCCTACTCCGGCGGGATGAATCCCATTGGTGCTCATGCGAGCGCACCGGAGGTCTTTGGCGAGCGAGATCTTCAGTTGTCGGAGCAGCAGGCTAACGGCGCTGCTGCCGAGTTGCGATGGCTCAGTCGGAGAATCCGACGATCCGGGACGGATCGACGCGAACGCCGGGCCCCATGGTGGACGACACCACGACCTTCTTGACGTATCTGCCCTTGGCCGAAGCAGGCCTGACACGCTCGAGCTCCCCGAGGACCGCCCGCAGGTTGGACAGGAGCGCTTCTTCGGCAAACGAAGCCTTGCCGATCGGCACATGGACATTGGCGAAACGGTCGGTGCGGTATTCCACACGGCCACCCTTGAACTCGCCGATCGCCTTCACCACATCGGGGGTGACGGTGCCGGTCTTCGGGTTTGGCATGAGGCCACGAGGACCGAGAACACGACCCAGCTTGCCGACCACCGGCATCATGTCGGGGGTGGCGATGGCAATGTCGAATGCGGTCATTCCACCCTCGACCTCGGCGGCGAGGTCCTCGGCACCGACATACTCGGCACCGGCCTCGCGGGCGGCGGTGGCGGCCTCGCCCTGAGCGAACACGGCGATGCGGACATCCTTGCCGGTGCCGGCCGGCAGAGCGACGGTGCCCCTGATCATCTGATCGGCCTTGCGGGGATCCACCCCGAGCCGGACCACGATGTCGATGGTCTCGTCGAATTTCGCCGAAGCGAGCGACTTGACCAGAGCAATCGATTCTTCATCGGAATGCTGGTTGTCGCGGTCGTAACGCTTCGCGGCGTCGGTGTACTTCTTGCCTTTTGCCATGATGGCTCCCTCGTTGGTATGTGCCGACGGCGAGGTAATCCGACCGGTCACGTTTTTGTTGAATGTCGGCGGTGTCGAAACCTGCCGGTGTTGAGATTCGGTCGGGACGATCGGCCCGGTGGGTCAGGGTCAGCCCTCGACCTTTATGCCCATCGACCGTGCGGTGCCGACGACCTGGGCCTTGGCACCCTCGATGTCGATGGCGTTGAGATCGGGCATCTTCACCTCGGCGATCTCGGTCACCTGAGCGTCGGTAATGGTGGCAGCCACTTCACGACCCGGGTTGTGGGCCGCCTTGTCAATGCCGGCAGCCTGCGAGATCAGGAACGGTGTGGGGGGTGTCTTGAGGATGAAGCTGAAGGTGCGGTCGTCGAAGATGGTGATCTCGACCGGGACGATCTGACCACGCTTGTCTTCGGTGCGGGCGTTGTATGCCTTGCAGAAATCCATGATGGCCACGCCGTGGGGGCCGAGCGCGGTGCCGACCGGCGGGGCAGGCGAAGCCTGACCGGCGGGGATCTGGATCTTGACTACAGCAGAGATCTGCTTTTTTGCCATGGCGGGATTTCCTGAGAGAAAAGGGGGACGGAACAGTCTGGCGGTGGCCGCGGCGGGCCACAACCTCAGAGGCGCGCGACCTGCGCGAATTCGAGCTCGACGGGAGTCTCACGCCCGAAGATGTTGAGCAGGACCTTGACCTTGAGTTGGTCTTCGTTGATCTCGATGATTTCGCCGAGGAAGTCGGCGAACGGACCCTCGACCACACGGACGGTCTCACCCATCCCGTATTCGAACATGGGCTTCGACTTCTTGGCGGCGGCCCGCTGACGATCGGCCTCGATACCGAGGAAGGTCTCGACGTCCTTGCGTCGGAGAGGCGACGGAGTGCCGCCCTGGTTGACGAACCCGGTGACGCCGGGGGTGTTGCGCAGGACGTACCACGCATCGTCGTCGAGGCGTGCCCGCACCAGGAGATACCCGGGGAACAACTTCTTCTCACTCACGACCTTCTTGAGGTTCTTGAGCTCGGTGACCTCACGGGTGGGAATCGAAACTTCGTAGATGCGATGATCCATGTTCATCGACTCGGCGCGAGCCTCGATGTTTCGCTTGACCTTCTTCTCGTATCCCGACTGGGTGTGGACGACATACCACTTGCCGGGGCGGTCGAAGGGACTCACGTAGGGCTCGTCGTCTTCTTCCGGTTCGGCGTTGAGAAGATCGTCTTCGTCGACGACCTCGGTGGCAACGGACGCGGCCACGGCCTCAACTTGGGGGCCGGTCCACTCGTTGGAGAGCCCGCCCTGGACGACTGCTTCTGGCGCCTCTGCGGCCTCGGTGGTCATTTCTTCTTCTTCTTCTGGCATGGGATCAGTTGGCAAAGAGGTTGAGGATCAAGGTGGAGAACAGCCAATCGAGTCCGTAGATCATCGAGGTGATCACCACGATGGTGACCAGAACCACGATCGAATAGTTGATGGTCTCGGCACGGGAGGGCCAGGCAACCTTGCGGAGCTCGCCCCGGACCTCACCGATGAACTGACCGGGACTCGTGCGCTGCTGGGGAGGAGCGGATGATCCCTGCTGACGGCGTTTGCGCACCGGCGCGCCGTCGGCATCGACCTCACCCTGCTTTTGCAGCATTCGCTTCTGCTGTCGGTTCATCGACATTTGAGATACCTCAACTGATCGGCGATGCCGCCATTTGACGACATCATCTCGCAGGGGCGGCAGGACTCGAACCTGCAACCGCCGGTTTTGGAGACCGGTGCTCTACCAATTGAGCCACGCCCCTGAGAACGGCTCCCAAGGCTAGCAGCACGCTCCTGATTATCGACCGGCACCGGTCAGCCGGCCATGCGCAGTGAGCGGATCTGCTTGGATGCCACCACGATCACACCGGCAGCCGCCGCCAGTCCGCCCAGCGTCACCGCCGTGGCCCGAATCACGCGCCGCTCGGCCCGATGATCGACTCCGTCGAGCGCGAACATGATCCGGTGCTGGAGGGAGGGATCGACCGGCAGGTGAACGTCGGCCAGATCGAGCATCGACTTGCGAAGCCGGCGGAACCCGACGAGTTCGGCTTGGCATCTCAGACACGACTCGACATGGGGTTTGACGCCAACCGGTAGAAACTCGAGTTCGTCGTATCCGGCGAGCACATCGGCTACGTCGGAGCAGACTCGCTGGTCATACGACATTGGACTCCTCTCCCGGTAGGGGAAACACCCGCTCGCGGAGGCGCCGTCGGGCTCGGTGCAGACGGACCTTGGCCGCACTCACCGATATGCCCAGTTCGGACGCGATCGCCTCATGGGGCAGGTCGTAGACATCTCGCAGGACCACCACCGACCGGAGCCGCGCCGGCAGATCGGCAATCGCCCCATCGAGGCGGCGACTCAGATCGGATGCCGCCGCCAGAGCGACCGGATCCGAGGCGGGGCCCGGGTCGGCCATGGTCGACTCGTCGGGAAGCTGGTCGTGGCGATGGCGATTCGATCTGCCCATGTGGGTTGCCGAACAGTTGGTGACGATGCGGTAGAGCCATGTGGAGAAACGCGACTCATTGCGGAACTTGCCGATGGCCCGATAGGCCCTCAGGTATGCGTCCTGCACCACGTCGCTGGCATCCTCCTCGTTGCCGGTGAGGCGCATCGCCAACCCGAAGGCATCGCGATAGGTGCGCCTGACCAGTTCGTCGAACGGTTCACGATCTCCGGCAACTGCCATTCCGACCAACTGATCGGAATCGAGATCCGCAAGTTTCGACCTGTCGGAGGCGGATTGGTTACCACCGAGGCCCGGCACCACTCTCAGACGGTGACGGGCGTTGGACTTCTCTGCCACACCGCCACCTCCTCTCGTCTGGGTGAAGTAGCGACGGACAGATTCGAACTGTCGACCTCTCGATTATGAGTCGAGCGCTCTCACCAACTGAGCTACGTCGCCGCCCGGGTCGGCGGGCCGGCCCGTGGAGCTCCCTGTCAGAATTGAACTGACGACCTTCTCCTTACCATGGAGACGCTCTACCGACTGAGCTAAGGGAGCCTGCTCCGCGCCACCAAATGGCAGAGTTGAGCGTCGGCAATGATGCCACGGGCAACCGCTCTATCCAACCCGCCGCCGCCTGAATCATTCGCCCCACCCGATCTGGGCCTTGGGGCTCAAGTATTCCGACCCACGCGCCGATCGGAACACATGCGATTCGAGCGACTTGTGATCGAGGCGGAGGACAACACCTTCTCCCTGGAGTTCCATCCGCGTCTGACCGTCATCAGCGGCGTCGGGCGACTCGAACGGGAGGGGCTGACAACCGAGCTGGTCGGCGCTCTCAGCGCGAGCCGAGCCGGAGTGCACGCGGAGATAATGGCCGACACCGGCAATCGATTTGCCATCTTCCGGCCCTACGGGGCCCGGCACCGGGTGGTCGACATCGACACGGCCACCGACGTGAGCGCCAGATTCGCCGACGACCAGGGGGTGATCGATCTTCTCGCGGTAGCCGGACTCGATCCCCGCACCGCCAAGCGACGCCTGCGCATGACCGCCACCGACCTCACCACCAGCACCCACCACGACCAGATCGTGCGTCGCCTCGCCGCCGTCAACCCCGCCGAGCTCTGGGGTGCCGTCGAGAAGGTGAAGGCTGCCCAAGAAGACGTCGACTCAGCCGCCGAGGCAACCGGCTCCGCACCCGAGGATGCCGAGGTGGTCGAACAAATCGAGAAACGCCACGATCAGTTCGAGTCCGTGCAGGCCGCGGCTGAGCGATCGCGGCGCGCATCGTTCTTCGCCGGTGCGTTCGCTGCGCTGGCCGCCGTTCCTTCAGCCATGCTGTTGAACCGAAACATCGCACTCGCATTGGTGGCGGCAGCCGCGGTGGTGACCGGCATCTCGTTCATCCAGAATCAGAGAATGATCAAGGCCAGAAAGGCCGAGGAGGAGGCCTTGGCCAAGGCCGGTGCATCCACCTACCTGGGATTCCACCTCCAGCGGGTCAACGGTCTGCTCGACAGTGAGAGCGCCCGCCATCGTCTGGTGGAGGCCTCGACCAACCTCACGCAGGCCCAGCAGGCATGGAAGGCAATCGCGGGAGACGTGGTGGCCGACTGGGCCGTCGAGTACAAATCCGAGATTCAGGAAGCCGCCGAGCGACGCCGGGTTCTCGAGGCGACGAGCTCTACGACTAACGTCGACACCAAGGGGAGTGTCGATGTGACCGCCCTCGCCGACGCGCTGCTGGCCAGACTGAGTGTCGTACGCAACATCGGCCCGGCCGACGAGAGCCTCCCGCTGATACTCGACGACGCACTCAACGGCCTCGACACCGCCATGAAGGCCCCGCTGCTGGAGGTGCTGGTCCGCTCCTCGGAGTCTCAGCAGATCGTGTTCATGACCGAGGACCCCGACGTGACCGAGTGGGCACGTCTGGAATCGATGACCGGCGCGGTCGCCATACTCGAACCCTCCCCCGACGACGCCCCGGCCACCGCGGGCAACCACCCCCTCAGGGCCGGCTGACCGGTCGGGTGTGCACCCGGCCGTCCGTGGTGAAACACTTCGGGGGTGTCAACTGATCCCAAGACCCTCGACCGGACAGCAACAGGACCGATCGGTCGCCTGACGCTCTCCCAGCCCGATTCACTCAACCCGCTCTCCTCCACCTGCCTCGAGGAGATAGCCACCGCAGCCACCTGGTTCGATGCCAGGCCCGAGGTGAAGGTGGTGATCGTGTCGGGATCCGGGCGGGCATTCTGCGCCGGCGCCGACCTGTCATCGTTCTCGGGAGAAAGTGAACGACCACCACGCGAGGCCGCCGATCTCGGCCGGCTGATGGTGGAGGCCGTCGAATCGATGAACGCGGTCACCATTTCGGCTGTGCATGGCCACTGCGTCGGGGGAGGAATCCTTCTCGCCGCCGCCTGCGATCTGAGGCTGGCATCCGAGACCGCCCGATGGGCCATCCCGGAGGTCGACATCGGCATTCCCCTCGCGTGGGGTGGCATCCCCAGACTGGTCCGCGAGATCGGCCCGGCAGCCACCCGCGAACTCGTTCTCACGTGCCGTCCCTTCACATCTGCCGAGGCCCTCTCGCTCGGCCTGCTCAACGAGGTGGTGCCCGACAACCAACTCATGGATCGGGTTGCCGAACTGGCACAGCTCCTGGCATCGAAGTCGACCCTCACCCTTCGTTCCACGCTCACCGCCGTAGATGCAGCCGCCGAGGCCCTCGTGTCGACCGCCGGTGCCTGGAGCGACGCCGACTCCCTGGTCACGGCACTCCACGATCCCGAATCCCGCGAGGTGGCAGCCAGGTACCTGAGTGGCCGGGCCAAACGAACCTGACCCGAGGGCAGTCGGCGGGGCGCTCCTCGCCACACTCGCCGCCTTCGTTGTCATCGGGCTTCCCGAAGGGATTCTGGGAACCTCGTGGCCCAGCATCCGCGGCGAGTTCGGACGCACCAACAGCAGTCTCGCGATACTCCTCGGCGGGTTCACCGTTGGCTACACGATTTCGAGCGCCGCGTCCGGCCACCTGAGCGAACGTTTCGGCACATCGAGAATGCTGCGCCTGGCTCTTGCCACCAGCGCCGGCGGCGTGGTCTCTTTGGTTTCGGCCCCGTCATTCCCCCTGATGGTGGCGGCCTACTTGGTGCTCGGACTGGGCAACGGGACCATCGACTCGGTGGCCAACGCATGGACCGCGCTGGCCAGGGGACCTCGGGCCATGGGGATGCTCCACGCCGCGTTCGGAGTCGGGGCAACGGCCGGCCCGCTGGTCAGCGCGGGGCTCATATCGGTGGGCGCCTCCTGGAGGTGGCCGTTCGCCGTGCTCCTCGCCGGACAGGCCGCGGCACTGGCCCTGGTGTCACTCAATCGCCAGGGGTTCGACAACGCCCCCCGCCATCCCGGCATCCCGGAGCGACACCCGCTCGCCCCGCAGCCGCCCGGACGCATGCTGCCTCTGATGCTCGCGTGGTTCGCGATCTATGTCGGCGTGGAGGTGGCCATCGGCCAGTGGAGTTTCACGCTTCTCACCGAGCAGCGTGGAGTATCCGACCGGCTGGCGGGAGGGCTGGTGGCTGCCTACTGGGGTGGGCTCACGGTCGGTCGGCTGGGCCTGGGCGCGCTGGGACACAGGGTTCAGCCCGGCAGGCTCATGGACCGGGTGATGGCGCTGGCCGTGGCGTCGGTCGCCTGGCTGTGGTTCGATCCGGGAGGGCTCGGGGCCCTGGGACTTCCGCTCACGGGGTTCGCCTTCGCCCCGATGTTTCCGCTGATGGTCAATCGCACTCCCGTCTTCCTGGGTCCGAATCGGTCGAACCGGGCGGTCGGCTACCAATTGGCCGCGTCGAGCCTCGGGTTCATCACGACACCACTGCTCATCGGGGTTCTCGCCGACCATCACGGGATCGGGGTGGCGCCTCCGGTTGCATTTGTCGCCGTGGTGGCGCTCGCTGGGGTGTGGACCGCGGTGTCATCGACCGCCAGACGCTCAATCGTCGGGAGTGGTGAGCGCTCCGGCCAGCGATGAGATCGCCGCGCAACGGTGGGCGTGGACGAAGTCGTCGCGATCGAGGCCGTTGGTCATGAAGCCGAGGGATATTCCGGTGGCCGGGTCGGCCCAGCCACGCTGACCCTTTGCTCCTCCGTGTCCGAACGTGCATGGCCCGGTGGTATGACCAAATCCCCGCATGAGCGCCTGACCGTCGTCGCCGGCAAGCATGAACGCATGGGTGCGGTTGGCCGCCACGCCCATCCAGTCGGGACGGTTCTGACGGACCACCTCGAGGGCGTCGTGTTTCACATCGGGTCGCAGGATCTCACCCTCGTCATGGAGAATGGCCTGATACCAGAGAGCGAAATCGGCGGCGCTGGCGATGCCTCCACCACCCGGGTTGCCGGCAGCGCGCAGGTCGGGGTCGTTGAAAATGAGCAGGGCATCGTCGGTGACCTCGGTGATCGGAATGTCGAAACCGAACTCCTTGGCCCGGGCCTCCATGTCGGGCGCCTCCCCGACGCTCACGACATCGACGATGTCGGACTGCTGCTCGACGGGAATGGCCAACCAGCGGCCCAGTCCGGCAGGCTCCATCACCCGTTCGGTTATCACGTCGGCGAAATGACGGCCGGTGACCGCGGTGATCAGATCGGCCAGCACCCATTGCGCCGACGACGGGTGGTACTCGAAACGGGTGCCGGGTTCCCAGTTGAGCCGCCACTTCGCGTAGCGCTCGAGCCGACCGGGACGGTCGGACCACAACGCCGGTGGCATGGGTGCGGAAGGGAAGCCCCCGGCGTGAAGCATCACCTGCGAGACGGTGACGGTGTCCTTGCCGTTGGTGGCGAACTCCGGGATCAAGTCGGCGACCGGAGCCCGTAGGTCGATCAGGCCGTCGGCAGCCAGCTCGAGCACGGTGAGGCTCACCGTCGGTTTCACCGCCGAGTAGGTGTGGAGTCGGTTGGATGTGGTGACATCGCCGAACGCCTCGAACACGGCAACCTCGCCACGGAATCCGACGGCCACCTGACACCCGGGGATGCGGCCCTCTTCCACCTCGGCTCGGCAACGGGCCAGCAGGGCATCGATTCGGGACTTGATCAGATGGGTCATCGCTCCGAGACCGTAGTTTCGTCGACCGCCGCCGTGCGACCCGGCCATTCCGAGAAGTCGGGCAACAGAGGTGTGATCGTGCGCTCGCGCAGCACGCCCTCCCAGACGCCGACGCCGTAGGCCATGTGGTCAATGGTCCGCAGGACGATCGACTTTGCTGCACCCGCCGGCCGCTTCCCGGTGGCCCAGTCGACGATCGCCGGTGTGAGGATGGCGGTGGCGATTCCCTTTCTGAGGCTCGGCCTCCAGGCCGCCAGGAGCAGCGCTGGAGGCCACCACACCCGGGCTGTGGCCCGGTCGAGTCCGAGGCCGGCGTACATGTGCCCTCGGCCGGCGAGGCGAACGGCCTCCGCGGTCGGGTGGGGGATCGACTCGAGCTTGCGGGCCAGCGCGGCTGTTGATCCCGCGGCCACAGCCGCCCCGGCCACCGGATGCCCGGCGAGGTTCAACGCCCAGGCCCCGGCGCTCCACCGCGAGCACCTCGCCGGGGCGACCTTGGATCCGTGACGCTTGGCGAGCGCCGCGGCGGACGCGCCGTACCGCCGCCGCTGGTTGAGCCATCCCCGCCAGTCGGGGCGAGGGTCGTGGACCACCTCGACACTGGGCTCGTAGCGCACCACACCGTCGGCGTCC
>JAJRXJ010000179.1 GCA_024276355.1 Actinomycetes bacterium
CCAGATCGAGGCCATGGGCCACATCGATGCGGGAGCAAGCGTGGTGGTGGCCGCCCCCACCGGGTCCGGCAAGACGGTAATCGCCGAGCACGCCATCGATCTGGCCATCGCCTCCGGGCGTCGGGCCTTCTACACCGCGCCGATCAAGGCTCTTTCCAACCAGAAGTTCTCCGATCTGTCCCATCGGATAGGCCGACACCGCGTTGGCCTCCTCACCGGGGACAACACCATCAACGGCGACGGGGACGTGGTCGTGATGACCACCGAGGTACTGCGCAACATGCTCTACGAGGGCAGAAGTCTCGACTCCCTCGATGTGGTGGTACTCGACGAGGTCCACTACCTCGAGGACACCTTCCGTGGTCCGGTGTGGGAAGAGGTGATTCTCAATCTTCCCAGCCACGTGCGCCTCGTGTGTCTGTCGGCGACCGTTTCCAACGCGGAAGAGGTGAGGGGCTGGCTGGAAGCGGTGCGCGGCACCACCGAGTTGGTGGTGGAGACCAGGCGCCCGGTTGAGCTCACCAACCTCTACGTGGTCGGCGAACGCAAGGGAGAGCGTCTCCACGTGATGCCCACCCTGATCGATGGTCGCCCCAACCCCGAAGGTCACCGTTTCGATCCCGATCTTCGCAAGCGGGGCAATCAGGGTCGACAGCGATCCCAGTGGCGCACACCGCGCCGAATCGACATCATCGACATGTTGGAAGACCGGCAGCTCCTGCCAACGATCTGGTTCGTGTTCAGCCGCAAGGGCTGCGACGAGGCCGCCGACTCCCTCGCCAGAGTCGGCGCGCGGTTCACCAGCCCTCAACAGGCCAAGGAAATGCGCGAACTCGCCGAGGAGCGGATTTCGTCGCTCGACGAGTCGGATCTTCGGCTTCTCGGCGCCGAGTCCTGGCTCGCTCAGCTCGAGAGGGGCATAGCCAGCCACCACGCCGGCCTCGTTCCCGCCTTCAAGGAATCGATCGAGGCCGGATTCGCCCGCGGCCTCATCAAGGTGGTGTTCGCAACAGAGACCCTCGCGCTGGGGGTCAACCTGCCGGCTCGGAGTGTGGTGATCGACAAGCTCTCCAAGTTCACCGGAGAGACCCACGAGATTCTCACGCCGGCACAGTTCACCCAGATCACGGGTCGGGCCGGGCGCAGAGGGATCGACGACACCGGCCATGCACTCGTGCCGTGGTCGCCGTTTGTCACGTTCGACCAGGTCGCCTCCTTGGCTGCCAGCCGGAGTTTCAAGCTTCGATCCGCGTTCCGTCCCACCTACAACATGGCTGTCAATCTCCTCGACCATCACAGTCCGGACGAGGCCCGTGCGCTTCTGGCCAGATCGTTTGCCCAGTACCAATCGAACTCCGAGCTGACTCGTCTCGAAGCCCGTCTCGTCAAGGAGGCCGGACGGGTGGCCACGCTCGAGGAGTCGCTCGACAGTTCGTGGGCCGACAGCGCAGATGTCGAGTCCGCAGATGATCTCCCCGACGACATCAGCGACGCGATCACCAGACTCCGACCGGGAGATCTGGTGCTCGATCCGGACGGCAATCCGATGGCGGTGATGGGCATCAGCTGGCGCAAAGGAAATCGGGCCCGGATACGGCTGGTCACCAGGACCGGGCATGACACCCGCTGGAACTCAACGGAGCTCAGCAGGGCTCCTCACACGATCGGTCACATCGAGCTGCCGACACCCCACACACCCGACCGGCCAGAGTTCAGGGCCGAAGTCGCCAACCGGATTCGCCGGTCCGTCCCCAAGCGCACCTCGCGACGTCAGCGACGACGCGAGGCCTCGCCGGCACATCTCCGAGCGGATCTCAAGAGTGCCCGCAAAGAGGTGCAACGCATACGACGCCTGGCCGCGCGTCACCGGGGATCCATCCCGCAGCAATTCGACGCGATCTGCTACATTCTGCACCAGCGGGGCTATCTCCACGAGTGGCGACTCACTGACTCGGGTCGGATCCTCGGGCGGATCTACCACGAGCTTGATCTTCTGGTGGCCGACTGTCTGATCGCCGGGGTTTTCGACGGGCTTCGGCCCGCGGAATTGGCGTCGGTGGCGTCAACCTTCACCTACGAGCATCGTCGCCCCGGCCCCCCTCCGGACCCGCGTTTCCCGTCTCCGACCGCCCGGGATGCCTTTCTGGAGATGGGCGCCATCGCCTCCGACCTCAGGCGATCCCAGCACAAGGCGGGCCTGCCCCGATACAGAACCCCCGACGGAGGGTTCGCAGCCATGGCCCATTCGTGGGCCTCGGCAGAAGACCTCGCCGTGCTTCTCGACGCCGACGACCTGCTCACCCCCGGAGATTTCGTGCGCAACATCAAACAGCTCACGGATCTGTTGCGCCAACTGTCATCAATCGCCCCGACCGCAGCCACCAGGTCGGCCGCCGCTTCGGCCGTCGACGCCATCAACAGGGGAGTGGTGGCGGCCTCCGGGGCCGTCGAGCAACCGTGACCATGAAGCCGGGCACGAACTGGGGCGAGGAGAGCGAGGTGCCGCACGACGCGCTCTGGGTCGATTCCGACGCAGCGGCGCGAGAACTCGTGGTTGCAGCCCGCCGGGCCCGCAAGCCGCTGCCCAGGCTCTGTCTCACCGGCGGAGACATCGCCAAGTCCCTCGGAGGGGGTCGAGGGGCGGAGCGGCTCCGCTCCCGTCGGTGCACCCATGCCCGTATCGATCTCGGAGCAGTGTTGATCGACGGACGGATCGACTGGTTCCTGGCCCACCTGGTGGCCCGACGTTCGTGGCTCGTCGGTCGTGTGGTGGTGGTGGCCAACAGTGACTTCATGGGACAGTGGAACATCGCACCCCGGGCTCATCCCGGCGACGGAATTCTCGATCTGGTCGACGCCAACCCGCGATGGGGAGACCGACTCAAGGCTCGTGGCCGACTGCCGTCGGGCAGCCACGTACCACACCCCGACATCAAGACCAGCAGAGCCACGTCGTTCCAGATCGAATTCGAGCGACCGACCCCCATTCGACTCGACGGCACCCTCGTCGGGTCGGCCAAGCGGCTGTCGGTGAGGTGCGAGCCCGACAGTCTCGACGTTTGGATCTGACACCGTTTGCCTCGCCCGATCGCCGATTCGTATCCGCGACGCGCCAAGTGGCCCGCTCTAGGCTCAGCACCGCATGACCGTCTACATAGCCGAAGAGTTCTCAGCCACCGAAGCCGACATCCTGCGACGGTATTTCACCAACCTCGATCAGCCGGTCTTCGCATTGGTGAACCTTCCCGAAGTCGTCAAGGGCGCACTGTTCGCCCGCTACTCGCGCTCTCCGCTCAGCCTCAGGCGCCTGTTTCTGAAGGAGTTCGTCGGCGATCTCGACATCTCCGGGGATCAGACAATCGATGCCACCGTCGGTCTCCGCCGGGCGGAGGAACTCTACGACAAGGTCTTCTTCGAATACGGCGACGACAGTGTTGCCCAGCTCGGCGGCGTCCACCTGGCCTGTGAGCAGTCATCCAACCTTCTCACCAAGGTCCTCGAGTGGGGCCGGATCATGTCGTATCTCGAGCAAAGCACCCGCTACATCGCCTACGACCAACGCCTCGGCGGCCGCTACCGCTACTACCGCGACCCCGAGATTCTCGGATCGCGACACGGTGCCCGCTTCATTTCCGACATGGACCGCATCTTCGATTCCTATTCGTCGCTGATTCCCCAGATGCAGGAGTTCTTCCGTTCGGTCCAACCGATGAGCCCAACCGACAGCGACTTCGCCTACCGCACGGCCATAAAGGCCCGGGCCCTTGATGCCGTGCGCGGCATGTTGCCGGCCGCCTCGCTGTCCAACGTCGGCATCTACGGCACCGGCCAGGCCTACGAGGCCCTGCTGCTCCGGATGCGAGCCCACCCTCTTCCCGAAGCCCGCTCCTACTCCGACATGATGCTCCGCGAGCTTCGCAAGGTCGTGCCTTCGTTTCTCAAGCGGGTCGATCTTCCCGACCGGGGGGTTCGCACCTCGCAGTATCTGTCCGACATCCACGAGGCCATGGACCGAACCGCCGAGGAGATGCTCGACAATTCGGCATCAGATCCGGCCAACGACGACACCGTCGAACTCACCGACTTCGATCCCGACGGAGAGATCAAGACCGTCGTGGCCATGCTCTACCCTCATACATCGCTCCCCGAGACTGCCATCGCCCGCCAAGTCGAGCAGATGAGCCACGATGAGCGACTGAAGGTCATTCTCACCTACGTGGGGCATCGGGAGCACCGCCGTCAACGTCCCGGGCGGGCGCTTGAACGCACCTTCTACAGATTCGACGTCGTGTCCGACTACGGCGCGTTTCGCGATCTACAGCGTCACCGAATGCTCACCATCGAATGGCAACCACTGTCTCCGCGCCATGGATACGTGAGACCACAACCGGTCGATGCCGCAGGTCTGGACGACCAGTTCGACGCCGCGATGCACCGTTCCGCCGAACTCCACGACCTCCTGGCCGACGACCATCCGAACGAGGCGCAATACGCGGTGTCACTCGCGTATCGGGTGCGCTATTCGATGCAGTTCAACGCCCGCGAGGCCATGCACATGCTCGAGCTGCGGACCAGTCCCCAAGGACACCCCGCGTACCGACGGGTGTGTCAACGGATGCACACCCTGATCGCTGAGCAAGCAGGCCACTCTGCCCTGGCGGCGGCCATGAGATTCGTCGACCATGAGACCGAGCCCACCCTCGGTCGACTCGATGCCGAGCTCCGGGCCGCGGCCAAGCGGGCGCAACGCCCCAACTGAACGCTCAGAGTGGCTCAGTCATCCGACACGACCGCGCCCGGCGCTGGCCGGCCGGGCGGCGTTGCCAAGGGCCGCCGGCCTCACTAGTTTTCCACAGGCGGGCGGAGACCCCCCTCTCTCCGGAGGCCTGCCCCCATGGCGGCTCATCGCCCATCTCACTCAATCTTCACGGTGATCGGCTTGGCGATGGCGATGATTCTGGCCACCGACTCGATCGTTGTTTCCCCCGGAGACACCCTGAGCGAGTTGGCCGCCGAGAACGGTGTCGCCATCAATGACCTGATCGCGTGGAACAACATCACGAATCCCGACCTGATCATCGCCGGAAGGGAGCTCTTGTTGAGCGACCCTCAGGCGCCGACCACCGCAGCAACAACATCGGCATCCACGGCGCCGAGTACACCCGCGGCGACTGAGTACGTGGTCAGACCCGGTGACACACTCTCCGCGATAGTTCGGCGCTTCGGCACGACCATGATTCGCGTCATCGAACTGAACGCCATCTCCAACCCGAATCTGATCTACGCCGGCCAGACCATCCAACTGGCCGCAACCCCCGGCACCGACTCCTCGCCGTCCACGACCATCCACACGGTCGTGGAGGGTGACACCCTCTCGGAAATCGCGTCCAGGTTCCGGGTGACGGTGGCCGCCATAGCGGCTGCCAACTCGGTCGCCGACACCGATCTGATCATTGTCGGTACCAAACTCACCATCCCGGTGGGAGGCGCCAATCACCAAACCGCTCCACCGACGCCCACCATTGCTCCGCCGGCCGCGGCGCCCACCACGAGTCCGCCCACCACCGCTCCCGTCACCACCACAACAGTCCCGGACCCGATCGCATCCACCACCACCACCACCACAACCACCACGGCTCCTGCTCCCGATCCCGCCGCCACAACCACCACAGTGGCCCCGGCGGCGACCGTGCCCGACCCCACGGTCATCGGCTCGAGGTCTCTGTCTCCCCTTTTCGAGAAGTGGGCCGGTGTCTACTCGGTGCCCCAGGGCCTCCTCGAGGCGATCGCATGGAAGGAGTCGAACTGGAGGCCCGAGGCGATTGGGCCGTCCGGCCACCTTGGGATCGCCCAGATCAGCCCGTCGACGATCGCGTTCATAGAGGCCAACCTGCTCGGACTGCACACCGATCCGCTGTGGCCGTCCGACGGTATCCGTCTCGAGGCCCGCTACCTGCGCTACCTGATCGACCGCACCCCAGATGAGCGTCTGGCGCTTGCAGCGTGGAACCAAGGGCTTCACGATCTGCTGACCAA
>JAJRXJ010000180.1 GCA_024276355.1 Actinomycetes bacterium
GCATCATCAATGTCGGTGCGTCATACGCCTGGACTGGTGGTCCCGGATTCGCCCACTCCGCCGCCGCCAAGGCCGGTGTGAAAAACATGGTGGAGACCCTCGCTGTCGAGTGGGGCCCTTACGGGATCCAGGTCAACGGACTCGTGCCCGGTCTCATTCCCCACGACGACATGACCAACGACATCCGCGGCAACCTTGACCGTGCTCCCGCCGACAAGGGTCGTCTGCAGCCGGCCATGAGGGTGGGTACCAGGCGCGAGCTCGGCTGGGCTGCGACCTTCCTGGCCTCTCCCTACGGGCGCTTCATCTCCGGCCACACGCTTGTGGTCGACGGGGCCAATTGGCAGCGGCGATCGCTGACCAACCCCGAAGTAGTGCCGGTGAGAGAGCAGATGGGACGGGGGCCCTTCACTCTCTGACGATTCAGTGTTTCGACGGTGCCGGCTACCAGGAGCCGCCGCCGCCGCCCCCTCCTCCTCCGCCACCGCCGACGCTGAAGCCGCCCCCACCGCCGCCGGAGGACGATGGTTGGGTCGAGGCCAAGCGGGTGGAGTGGCTCAGCGAGGAGCCGAGCGCGATGAAGGCGAGATCGTTGCCCATTCTCGACTGCATCGTCGGGTCGGCCCTGTTGGCGGCGGCCACAGCGAGCGTCCAACGGTCGGCCTCGTCGAGAGCGACGGCCCAAGCCGTGTACTCGCGCAGCAGACCGCGCTCGGCAGCCTCCTGCACGTGGTGGGCCTCGGAGTCGTGAAGGAATCTACGGAACGACTCGACCTGAAGCCATCGGGCCGATCCGTCAGGGCTACGGATGAGGAGTTCCCACGAATGGATCATCGATGTCCCCGCCAATCCTGCGAGCCCGGCGCCGATGGCCACGACGGTGAGCCATGAGCCGCCGTTTCGGTTTGCTCCCACCGCCCCCAGCGCGGCGACGCCCAGTCCCAGGATCATGCCGATGAGTCCGAGCACCCTCACGACATCGCGGCGGCGATGGCCGGTTCGGTCCCAGTAGTCGGCGCCATGTTGCCAACGTTCGATGTCCTGCTTCATCTGCTGCCAGCCGCTCGCGAACCCTGAGTCGTATTCGGTCAGGTTGAGGCTCTGACGTCCCGCGAACATTCTCCGCAGAACCGGTTCGGCAGCGGGGTGAGCGGGTTGCTCCGTTCTGACGAGGGTCGCAGCTTTCATGTCGCCCTCGATGATGATCTCGCCTCGGGTCGCCGACTCGAGCAGCCAGGCGGCCTGATGGTGATCCTTGACCGACTCGTCGAGAAGCACGGCTCCCTCGACGGCGCTCATACCCCGGGGGGCCTCGAACTCGGTCGTGGCCAACTCTCCGAGTCTCCGCTCATCGATCCGCTCGACGGGAGCATTGGGGTCGTCGGGGCCGAACGCGGCGACGGCGGCTCCTCCGGCCCACACCTGTTCCCTACCGGCCCGCCGGACCATCCACACCGCGGGGAAGGATGCCGCGAGCGCGGCCAGCACCGCGACCAGGACCGGTTGTCGGATTCCCGTGCCGGGGTCGTCGGCGGGTCCGGTCGGAGGCGGCAAACGTTCGCTCGTGGAGCCGGAAGCGATCCCGCCGATCCTCACCCCCTCACCAGCGGACAGTTTGTCGATGTGGGCGGAGGCGATGCCGTTGGAGTCGATATCCACCTGACACGGATTCTCGGACCACGCCTCCCCGTATACGCACCTGAAAGAACCGGATGTGTCCCCGAGATCAAGGCTGATGTCGATGTTGGACAGTCCCACGGTCCAGGAAGTGCCCACAGCCGCCCAGTCGAAGGTGGATCCACTGATGACCGCGTCTCGGTCGAGCACGAAGTCGATCCGGTAGCGGTGTCGACCGCTGATGGTGGTGAGCGGGTCGCCGATCTTGATCCGGGTTCCGGTGAGCAGGGGCAGAACCTCGAACTGGTCGGGCGCGGTTGACGACACCACCTCGACACGCGAATTGGGGGCGAGATCGGGAATGTCCCGGAATATTCCGTGTTTGGCGGCGGTGCCGAAGTCGTAGTCGATGACCTCGGTGACCTCGAGCCCCGTGGGCTGGAGCCGCGCGGAGATCCACATTGCCGAGATGCGTTCGGTGTCGCCGGCAGCGGCGCCTATGAGCGATGCCACTCCGGCGAGGACCGCCACCACGAGAGTGACAGCGATTGAGGCTCGGCGCTTCTTCGATACATGCATGCGGTCCGACCGTATCGCCATCATCTGCGGGCCGGCAGCATCGGCCCGATAGTGTCGCCCCCCGTGAGTGGACTCGATGCTGTGCTGCTTCTTGGTGGCGGATTCATTGCCGGCATCATCAACACGATGGCTGGAGGAGGGTCGTTGTTGACCGTTCCGCTACTGGTGTTGGCGGGCGCCCCGGGAAACATCGCCAACGGGTCGAACCGGGTCGGGGTGCTCACCGGTAGTTTCAGTGCCGCGGCGACCTTCAAGCGTCTGGGTGTGGCCGGTTTTGCCGGGGTCGGCCGAATCCTGGGTCCGGCCGTGGTGGGTTCGTTGGTGGGTTCCATCGTGGTGAGCCGCCTGGCCGATTCCACGTTCGAGACCGCGTTCGGGATCGTCATGATTCCGATCCTTTTCCTGTCTCTGCGCCGACCAGATGTCGAGAAGATGTCGGCTCGGCCGCAGTGGTCTACCCCGGTGACGCTGATCGTGTTCTTCGCGATAGGGGTCTACGGCGGCTCCTTCCAGGCCGGGGTGGGGCTGATGTTCATCGTCGCTCTGTCTCGTTCGGGGGTCGATCTGGTGGTCGCGAACCACATCAAGTCGATCACCGTGTTCGTGTTCACGTGCTTTGCCTTACCGGTGTTCATTCTGAACGATCAGGTCCACTGGGCCCCGGCCTTTGTCCTGGCTGCCGGAGTGTCGTCAGGATCGTTCGCCGGCGCCCACATAACCGTGGCCGGCGGAGAGAAGATCGTGCGTCCGGTGCTGGTGGCGGCGGTTGTGGTGTTGGCCGGCCATCTGCTGAGGATCTACTGATGCCCGACTTTCCCACCGAGTTCGCCCGTTCGATGCCGAAGGCCGAGCTTCACGTGCATCTAGAGGGAAGTATCGATCCGAGGACAACGCTGGCCTTGGCAGAGCGTCATGGCGTGGCTCCCCCGGCCGACGACGAACAGGGCATCCGGGAATGGCTGAGATTCGACGGCTTCCCCAGTTTCCTGGAGCGCTACTTCTTCGTGTGCGGGCTCTTGCGTGATCCCGATGACTTTGCATTGGTCGCCGAGGCCTACCTTCTCTCGGCTCACGCCCAGGGCGCGGTCCATGTCGAGTTCCATGTGTCGTCGAGCCACCACATCATCGAGCGGGGAGCGGATTGGACCGAAATCCTCGGCGGCGTGGTCGCCGGTTGCGAGCGAGCCGAGTCCCGAGTGGGGATCTCCTCGCTGCTGATACCCGACCTGTCGCCCCACCTGGGCGCAGCGGCCGCTGAGCAGGCCCTCGATGTGGTGCTCGAGAACCCTCATCCGAGGGTGGTGGCTCTCGGTATGGGTGGTCCGTCGGACACTTGGCGCACCGACGACTACGGACGGGTGTTCGATCGGGCCCGCGCCGGCGGCCTCCACACGGTGAGTCATGCCGGCGAACATGGCGACGCCTGGGAGGTGATCCACGCCCTCGACGAGTTCGGAGCTGAGCGGATCCAACACGGAATCGGTGCCATGTCGGATCCCGACGTCGTGGCCCGACTGGTCGACTCGGGCATCGCGTGCGACGTTTGTCCCAGAAGCAATGTGGCCCTCGCTGCGGTACCCGACCTCGACGGTCATCCGCTGCCGCAGATGCTCGACGCCGGGATGGTGGTCACATTGGGTTCAGACGACCCGCCGCTGTTCGCCACTTCGCTTCTGGACGAATACGCGAATGCCTGGCAGATGTGCAAGCTGTCCGCAGACGACCTCGTGGGGCTGGCCGGCAACTCACTGTCCAATTCGTTCGCGTCCCCCGAGATGATCGACCGATGGCTGGCCGACCTGTCGGATGTGAGTTTCTGAGTCAGTCGGGATCGGCTTCGGCGAGCGACTTGATGCCCGCGAGCGTGCGGGTCATGTTGCGGCGATGCTGCTCCTGGCGGTCGGCGATGATCTCGGACTCGCGCTCCGGATTCTGGTCGATGAAGAAAGTCAGGAACGATATTCCGGGACCCAGTGTGGTGGAAAAACGCAGTCGGGTGGATCCGGCTTGGGGAAGTATCTCGAAACGCCATCGTGCCGCAGGGCTTTCGAGATCGTTGACGGCCCACGCGAAGGCACGTTCGGGTTCCCAGACCGTGACGAACGATGTGGTCGACCATTCGCCGAGTCCCTTGCTGTGGTTGTGGCCCACGAATCTCGCCCCCGGTCCCGGCTCGTCGAGCCACTCGGCACCATCGAATTCGCGGCTGAAACGACCGGGAAGGTTGATGTCGGAGACCAGTTCCCAGATGGCATCGGCCCGCGCGGCGATCTCGATCTCGACGGTGGCCCCGGGCCCGTCGGCCATCGTTGTCGGCCCGTCGGTGTTGCCCTCGCGTGTGTTGCCCCATCTGTCGATCCACGTGATCTGACGCGCCGGGATTCGGTCGGCTTCGCGGAATTCGGTACCGATGGTGTACGCGACCGGGAGCAGCACGATCTGGGTGACACCATCAGGTATCCCGAGCAGCTTGCTCACCTCTTCGGCTGCGTTGAGGTGCATGGTTGTCCAGGCGGTTCCAAGGCCGCGGGTGCGAAGCGCCAGACAGAAACTCCACGCTGATTGGATCACGGAGTCGAACAGGCCGGGCCTGCCGGTGCCATCGTGGGTTCCCCAGATCGTGACGAGCACCATGGCCGGGACGTTCTGGAGATGAGCGGCCAGGTGGGCCGCCGATGTCATCGATTTCTCGTTGGGGTGGCCTGTGCCCTTCAGGGCTGCGGACTGTTCGATCACCCAGTCGCCGCCGGCCCGACGGTAGATGTCGGCCAGGGACGCCTTCACCTCGGGGTCACGGATCAGCAGCCACCGCCGGGTCGACTGGTTGCCTCCCGTGGGGGCTTGTTCGGCAATGTCGATGCAGTCGAATATGACCTGATCGGGAACGGGTCGGTCGAAGTCGAGTCGCCGACGTACCGATCTCGTGGTGCGAAGGATGTGGTCGATCGGGTCGGAGGGTGCTGGGCCGTTCATTCGACGACGAGTGTGACACGTCACCGGATTTCCCACCAACGGCCGATCGATATTCCGGGTCGGGTCGCGGTTCGTCTGTCAAACTGCGGGGGTGATCCACTTGAACACTGACCAGTTGCATGCAGGCCTCGGCCATATCCGGGAATCACCTTCCGATCGCGGCCGCCTGGAGTTGATCGTGCGCCGTCCGCGCCCCGACGAGAGGGAGATCCTGGCCACCGGTGAGCTGTCGTGTGCCGAGGGGTTGGTCGGCGACGATTGGATTAGACGCCCGAGTTCGCGCACCGTCGATGGCTCGCCGCATCCCGATATGCAGCTCACGATCATCAACTGGAGGCTTCTCGGCCTGATATCGGTCGATCCGGATCGGATGGCCCTGGCAGGAGATCAACTCGCCGCCGACATCGACTTGAGTGTCAGCAACATGCCGCCCGGGTGCCGTCTTCGGATCGGAGATGCCGAGGTCATGGTCACCGGCGAGCCCCACACCGGGTGCATGAAGTTCAACACCAGATTTGGCGCCGACGCCTTGCGTTTCGTGAACTCGGCCGAGGGACGAGCGCTGCGATTGCGGGGGCTCAATGCGAAGGTGGTCGTCCCGGGGGCGATAGCAGTCGGAGATGTGCTGGCCAAGATCGACTTCCCGTACGGGTGATGGGCGGTGCTGAGAGCGTTTGATTCAGCACCACCGGCGGCCACCGACGCGAGGTATCCACAGGTTGTCCACAGCTAGATCCCCTTACCATCCACAGGCAGGTTTTCGTATCATTCAGTCATGTGAGATCGGGATCGTGAAACCATGCGTGTGCTCGTCGAGGGTTGCATAAGAGGAGAACCGATTGAGGTGATCTGGGATGACGGCGTCATCTCGGGCGATCTGGAACTGGTGAGGCGGGCGCGGATGTTGGCGGCCAGCGAGCGTCGGCCCATAGACGAGAGCGATCCGGCAGCATTCATCTCAGCACTCGAACGGTCGGTCGCCCAGCGGTTGGATGTGACCATCCTCCCCAGCAGGGAAGATGTCGATCCGGATAATAAACAAATGAAAGACTTGACTAATACGGCGTGATCGTGCAATTGTCACGATCATGAGAACCCCGACCGATCACTGCTCATCGACCACGTATCCGGTGGGTCGTGTGACCGATCTGGAAATCGGCGGGATGAAGATGGTCAGGGCCGGAGATCGTCGTCTTGTTCTGGTGAGAACCGAGAGCGGAATTCACGCCCTCGACAACGCATGCCCCCATCAGGGCTACGGTTTGGCAACCGGACAGCTCCAGGGCGAGCTTCTCACCTGCCAATGGCACAACTGGAAGTTCTGCGTCGCTGACGGCACCGCGATCATTGGGGAGGAAGGCGTGGCGTGCCACCCGGTGAATGTGGTGGATGACGAGATTCGCGTGGAGATCACCACTCCCAGCCTGTCCGAGCAGCAGTCGAAACTCTGGCCGAGCCTCGAAGGAGCGATCGGAAACGACTATCGGGGACAGATCGCCAGAGACACCGCTCGACTCCTCGTCGCCGGAGCCGATCCGACCGACCTCGTATGGGCCGGAATCAGAATCGGCGCACCGAAAACCGAGTATGGGGTCGGCCACGAGATGGCCTCTGCCGCCGACTGCCTGTCTGCAGTCGACATGCTCGAGGGCCTCGATCGGACCCTGCCGGTGGTACAAGCTCTGGCTGGCATCAGCGAGACCACGAGGGGCCGGGCCCCGCATGATCCGGCCGGCGCCGATCCGACGGGCGAGTTTCTCGCCGCTCTCGAGGCCGAAGACGTCGATGGTGCGGTGGCGGCGCTGCGAGGTGCATTGGCCGACGGTGCAGACATGCCAACCGTGCGCCGCTGGTTCATCGAGGCGGTCGCAGCCCACCACCTCAGCTTCGGCCACGGCGCGATCTACGTGCAGAAGGCATTCGAGCTTCTGGAACGAGGCGGATGGCAACGCGCCGACCAGCTGTTGCCACACCTCACCCGGAGCCTGGCCCACGGCACCCGCGAAGACACCCTGCCCTACATGGCCAAGGCCATGAGGGAGATCAACGATGTCGACCTCGATGTTCTGGCGGCGGTCCCTGCCCGACCCCCGGACCCACGGTCGACGGCCGGGCTGGAGCTGCTGGAGATTCTTCTCAACAGTAGCGAAGCCCCAGTGGCGGCCGCCGTGGCCGATGCCGCCGCAGTGGGCGGAGTCAGCGGAATTCTGGATGAGGTGACACTGGCCGTCAGCACCCGACTTCTGCGATACGACCCGGTCAACGAATTCGACCCCCGCTCCGATTTCGGATGGCTCGACATCAGCCACGGGCTCACCTACGCACGCGCTGCCCGCTGGGCGTGGAACCACGAACCGTCACCGGCTGCGGCGAGGCTGGCGCTGCTCACGGTGTTCATGTGTCATGACACCGGACGTCTCGAGCGTCGGGTAGGTGTGAGCTCCGAGCCGGCGCTGGGTTCGGACAACGGCGATCTCGTCGAGGCAATTCGCGAGCGGCGGGCGGCTGATGCGGTGGCGATCGCCGAGAAGGGGGAGATCGACGAGATCGGCCGCACCCTGCGGATGGTTTCCCTCACCGACGCGGCCGGATCGTTCATAGTGTCAGCTCATCTTGTCAAGATGGCAGCGGCGTCCCTGGAGGAGGCCGTTGCCACCGGATCCAAGCTGCCGTTGATGGCCACGGCCCGGCTGGCGGCGTCTCCCCGCAGGGAGCGGTTCGTGGAACGGGCTGCCGTGGAAGCGGTGCGGTTCGTGCGAGACGGAACACCACCGCCCCGCTGACCGGCGTCCCACCCGGTCGGCTTATGATCGCCGACATGACACAGACACTTCCCTTGGCCCTCGTGACCGGGGCCGCCGGAGACATAGGCAAGGCCCTCTGCGAACGGCTGTCCCACCGTGGCTATCAGCTCATAGTGGCCGCCCACACCGACGAGTCGGCCGCGGCTACTGCTGAGCTCTTTCCGGGGTCGATTCCGGTTGCTTGCGATCACACCGACCCGGATGAGGTTCGGTCCCTTTGCGAAAGGATTGAGGGGGAGTGGAGTGACCGGTTGCAGGTTCTCGTGTGCAACGCGGGAGTCATCATCCCCGGAGATCTCGCCGACGTGACGGCGGAATCGATCGACACCCATCTCGACATCAACCTGCGCGCACCGGCGCAGCTCCTCAGGTCGGCCGCGATTGTCTGCCGGGCGAAAGGAGAGGGTCATCTGGTGGCGATTGCGTCGCTGGGCGGAGTGATGCCGATGCCCGGCAGCGCCATGTACTCCGCATCGAAGTTTGGTCTGCGAGGGCTGCTGAGTGCCCTCAACGCCGAGGTCCACTCGAACGGTGTGAAGGTGAGCGGGATCTACCCAGGCGCGATCGACACCAAGATGCTCAGGTTCGAAGCTCGAAGCGGTGGAAGTGCGCTCAACTTCTTGAGCAAGATCCACGACGTCGGCGAGGTCGCTGATGCGTTCGAGAAGGCGCTAGACAAGGGGCGCCTCGAGATCTATGTGCCCTACAGCGAGAGCCTTTCGGCCAGGTTCGCTGCAGGGCTGCCGTGGACCATCCGGCCCCTCATGCCGATGTTGAATCGGGTTGGGGAGAGGGGGCGCCGGAAATTCCTCAAGCGAATCGACTAGGCGCTTCGGCGCTCGCCGGCCTTGGTCTGGAGGTGGGCCCGACGTGCTTTGCGATTCGGACCGCCGTTGTTGCCCTTTGTGGTCTGCTGGGCCGAGTGACGGGCCTTCGGACCCGAGCGGGACTTGCCGGCTACGGCCTTGGACGACTTGCTTGTCGATGACCTGCTGCCCGGCTTGCGGCCCTTCGGTGCGCCTTCACGCGACTTGGATGAGGGCTTGCGGCGGTCGTCCCGGGAGCGGCTCCTGCCACCAGTGGCGCGGGTGCGGGGACGGCTGCTCGACCGCGACTGATTCGATCGCTGGCCCCGCGACCTTTCGGGGCGATCGGTCGTGGAGCCTGGATCGATGGTCTGGTTGAGCTCGGGGTTGGGCTTGAGCGCCAAGGCTCGCAAACCCGCTGAATCGGGTTCGGTGAAGTCGACGTTGAGGCCGATCTTGCGTTGCATCTTGTTGGTGTCGCGCACCTGATCGGACTGCACGAGGGAAAGGACGATGCCGCTCTCGCCGGCCCGGGCTGTGCGTCCGGAACGGTGAACGTACGCCTTGTGGTCTTCCGGCGGATCGTAGTGGACCACGAGAGCCACGCCATCAACGTGGATGCCCCTGGCCGCGACATCGGTGGCCACCAACGCCTGGACCCGGCCCTTGGCGAAGTCGTTGAGTGCCCGGGACCGCTGCCGCTGGCTGCGGCCACCGTGGATGGTCTCGGCCTTTACTCCATCGCGGCCGAGTTGCTTGGCCAGACGGTCGGAGCCGTGTCGGGTACGGCAGAAGATGATGGCCGGCCAAACCGCGTTGACGGCGTGGGAGGTGACGCCGGCGCGGTCGGACTTGTCGACTTTCCAGAACGCGTGGTGGGCGGAGGTGATGTCGGGGGTTTCCTCACCGACTTCGTGGCGCACCGGGTCGGTCTGGTAGTCGCGGGTGAGCTTGGCGATATCGCCATCGAGGGTTGCCGAGAACAGCACGGTCTGGCGCTTCGGGGAGGTCTGGTCGAGGATGCGACGAACGGCGGGCATGAAGCCCATGTCGGCCATGCGGTCGGCCTCGTCGAGGACCACCTTGTCGACGTTGGAAAGGTCGACATGGCGGGAGGCGATCAGATCTTCGAGACGCCCGGGGCAGGCAACGAGGATCTCGACACCGCGGCGCAATGCCTTGATCTGACCCTCGTATCCGACACCGCCGTAGACGGAGTGGATGCGGACCGGGCCTGAGAAGGTGGCGATTTCGTGCGTGATCTGCTCGGCGAGCTCGCGGGTTGGCGCCAGGACCAGCGCACGGGGGCGCTTCGGCTCGGCGGGCTTGACTCCGGCCACGAGCGGAATACCGAACGCGAGGGTCTTGCCCGAACCGGTGGGGGCTCGGCCACACACGTCGCGGTTGGACATGGTGTCGGCAAGGGTTGCGGCCTGGATCTCGAAAGCCTCGGTGATGCCACGCTTGGCGAGGGCATCACATATTGCTTCGGGTACGCCCAGTTGGGCGAAGGTGGGGGACATGTTGCTCCTGGCGCGCCGGGCGGCGCGCGGGTCTGGGTTCGGTACGCCGCGTGATTTCCGCGCGGTCGGGATTCTCTCGGGGTGGTTCACTTGACTGGAAGAACCAACGCCCGTCTGCGAACCCACCGACCGGATGACCCGGCCGGAGCGACCGCAAGGCTAGTGGCAGATTGTCGCGGTTCCTCCCACGCCACCTTCGGAGATCCAGCTACCAGCGACGCTCAGCGACAACCCTGGGCCGATCAGACCATGGCGACTGGGCCGCGCTGCCTCTAGTCTCACGTGGGCGACTCAGCGGTGAGTCCTCTTTGGGGTGACATCCAAGCAGTCAGGAAGAAACGGGAAATGAGAATCAATATCGGGCGGACACGACGTTGGCTCATCGCGGTTGCGGCGGCATCGGTGTCATTCGCCGCGGCGGCCACGGTGCCGTCGTCGCCGGTCGGTGCGGTGGCCACCCCCACAGCATGCGACCGTCTCGCGTGGTCGGGCTCCGACGGGGTCACGCCCCAGGTCTGGGCAGCCAACGACGACGGCACCAGTCGGGTGTCCATTTCCAACAACCCTCCTCTCGGGTCGCCGACCGATAACCGGTCGGTGTTCTGGTCAAGCGACGGATCGCGAATCGCGTGGTCTGGTTTCAACGGAACCTCCTACCAGATCTTCATCTCTGATCCCGCGGGTGCCGGCAGAACAGAGGTCTCCGACCTGGTGACCCCCAACGTGCCCTACGACAACGGAGCCGTTGATTGGTCGCCGGATGATTCCAAGATCGCCTGGAGCGGACACGACGGATCGAATTTCCAGATTTTCGTGGCCAATCCGGATGGCAGCGGCCAAGCCAAGATTTCCGTCGCTCCCTTGGAGCCCACCGCCGACCCGACCCGTAACCGCGACCCCCAGTGGTCGCCTGACGGCAGGCAGTTGGCATGGTCGGGCGTGCAGGGTGGCACCGGGCCGGGAGCAGGGGTACAGCAAATCTGGGTGGCCGACGCCGATGGCAGCAACCGTCGGGTCGTGTCAGATGTGGGGCCCGGCGTGGCACCCACACTCAACCGGTACCCACAGTGGTCGCCTGACGGCACCATGCTGAGCTGGTCCGGTCGCGATGGCAGCTCCGTCGATCAGATATTCGTGGCCAACATCGACGGTACGAATCGTCACGTGATCTCCAATGTCCCCGCGTCCGGTGCACCGACAGCCAACCGGACACCGCGTTGGTCTCCGAGCGGCAACAGAGTCGCGTGGACCGGGTTCGATGCCACCTCGGCAAGTGATCAGATCTGGGTGGCAAATGCCGACGGCACCGGAAGGGTCGCTCTCTCCACGGTCGATTCCGGAGTCGACCCGATCGGTAATCAGCATCCGGAATGGTCGCCCGACGGCCTGAGGGTGGCATGGCAGGGCAAGGTGGTCACCACCGAGATCTTCGTGGCCGATGCCGACGGGATGGGTCGCCACACGATCTCCGACGTGTCGCCCGGAACCGATCCCACGGTCAATCAGCAGCCGATGTGGCGTCACCGCGAGGTGGTGCTGTCCCTCACCCGCAGTGTCACATCCATGGTGCCCGGCTCGGCGGTGTCGATCACCGTCACGGTCGCCACGAACTGCCCCACATCCGATCTGGCGATCAGCGGTGTGACCCTGCCCTGCCTCGGCTCGGTGGCGACATCGGCCACGGTGGGGACCGTGTCGGCCGGCGGGGTCTGGACCATCGGAATGCTTGACGGGACCGCGACCGCCACATTGTCAGGGGTGGTCAGGCCATCCGGGATCTGCACCAACACGGTGACGATCATCTCATCGTCTCCTCCGGAGCCTGTTCCGTCGACGGTGGTGATCGGACGGGTCGGAGCCGACGCCATCCAGCCGTGCGACTATTCGCCGACGCCGTTCACCGATGTCGCGTCCACATCGTTCGCCTTCAGCGACGTTGCCTGCATCTACCATCTGGGAATCACCGGCGGCACCACGGCCACCACCTACTCGCCGAAGCGGGCTGTCACACGTCGA
>JAJRXJ010000181.1 GCA_024276355.1 Actinomycetes bacterium
ATGGCTGTAACGCTCGAGGGTCATCATTTCGTCGATCCGAAGGCTCCCGTACTCCACCACCCGGCCCACATCGTTGCGGGCCAGATCGACCAACATCACATGCTCGGCCACCTCTTTGGGGTGTTCGATCAACTCCGCGGCCAGGCGCCGATCCTGTTCGTCGGTGGCACCCCGTTTGCGGGTTCCGGCGATGGGTCTCGATATCACCCGGCCGTCGAGCAACTGCACCATCGGCTCGGGCGATCCACCCACGACTTCCAGATCGCCGTGACGCAGGAAATACATGTACGGGCTGGGGTTGACCTGGCGCAACACCCGGTACAGGTCGAACGCCTCGGCATCGAGCTCCACATCGAATCGCTGCGACAGCACGACCTGGAATATGTCGCCCGCGAAGATGTGTTCACGGGCGGCCTCCACGGCCTCGGTGAACAGCTTCTCCCCCATGGTCGAAACGACCCCGGGGGGAACATCCGATGGCAAGGGAGGCTCCATGAGGGGCTCGGCGAGACCACGCGCCCCGTCCTCGGCCAATTGTTGGATGCGTTCGATGGCGCAGTCGTAGAGACTGTCGATCTCCGATGGATCGGCGTCGTCCGGCAGGATCACGTTGGATATGAGGCTGACACGCTGTCGCCAGTGGTCGTAAGCCGCGAGTTCGCCCACCATTGAGATCACCGCATCGGGGTTGCCGAGGTCGTCATGGGGAATGTTCGGCAGGTGTTCGACCTCGCGGACCACGTCGTATCCGAGGTAGCCGACGAGCCCACCGTGGAGGGGCGGAAGCCCTTCGAGTTCCGGGGCCCGGTAGTGGGCCAGCAGAATCTCAAGGGCGGCCAACATGCCTTCATCGGTCGGCACCTCGATTCCGAGATCGCCTGAGATCTCAAGTCGACCGTCCTTCGACACCAGCGTGGCGATCGGGTGTCTGCCGATGAAAGACCAACGACTCCAGTGGTCGCCGCCCTCGACGGACTCGAGCAGGAAACCCTCACCATCGCCGACGACACGGGCAAACGCCGCCACCGGAGTTGTCAGATCGGCCAGCACCTCGCCCCACACGGGAACCACGGTGTGGGACGCCGCCAACTCGGCGAACTCACGGCGCGACGGATGGATTTCCACGATCAGGTGAACCGCACCCTGCTCGGGTCGACGACCGTTCGGTAATAGCAGGTCTGGCGGGTGTTGCCATCGCTGTCACGGGTGTGACAAACCCCGCTGCCGGCCTTGCGAACCCGGTAGAGGAGGCTGTTCTGCTCGCAGTTGACCCTCACATCGACCAGCTCGAGAACATCGCCGGAGGTGGCGCCCTTGTGCCACAACACATTGCGGGAGGTGGAATAGAGCACGGCCGACCCCCTCTCCAGAGTGGCCAGGAAAGCCTCCTCATTGGCGTAGCCGATGAACAGCACCTCACCGGATTCGACGTCCTGCAATACCACCGGCACGACCTGATGGCCGTCGCGCCCGATCTTCGCCACCTTGGCGAAGTCGAGGGTGAGGTCGGTGCCTTCTTCCAGCTCATCTGACATGGTTGAGAGCCTACGGGTTGGCGCCAGCGGCGCGAGATGCATATATCGTCGGCACATGGCCGATACACAATCAGATTTCGCCCGTCTCGATGCGGTGGCTCTCGCCGAGCTGGTCGCTTCAGGTGAGGTTCACCCGACCGAACTGATCGACGACACCATCGATCGGATCGAGGCGATCAATCCGTCGGTCAACGCCGTGATCCACCCGTCATTCGAAAGGGCCCGTGAGATTGCGGCCGGTGAACTCCCCGCGGGCCCGTTCCGAGGTGTTCCCATGCTCCTGAAGGATCTGTGGCCATCGAGCGTCGGAGACCCCTACCACCTGGGGGTCAAGGCCCTGAAGGAAGCCGGTCACACCGGTGATCACGACGCCAACATCGTCACCGCCTACCGGGAGTCGGGGTTCGTGATCTGCGGACGAACCAACACCCCCGAGTTCGGCCTGGTCGCCACCACCGAACCCGAGGCCTACGGTGCCACCCACAATCCTTGGGACCTCACCCGCGGTCCCGGTGGATCATCCGGTGGGGCCGCGGCCGCGGTCGCGTCCGGGATGGTGCCGGCCGCCAATGCCAGCGACGGGGGCGGCTCGATCCGCATTCCGGCCGCCATGTGCGGCTTGGTGGGCCTCAAGCCCAGCCGCGGCCGCATATCCATGGGCCCCGACCAGGAGGAGTGGGGCAACTCCGTGCAACACGTGGTTTGCCACACGGTTCGTGACTCGGCCGCGATCCTGGATGCCACCGCCCGACCGTTCCCCGGCGACGGAGTGATCGCCCCGGACCACGGACGGCCTTATCTCGACATGATCGGCCGCGATCCCCAGCCGCTGCGGGTCGGGTTCCTTGTCCATTCGCTGCGCCCCGGTCTGGAGGTCGACCCGGAGATCGCCGAAGCCGTTCGCGAAACCGCCCGCCAACTCGAGCAGCTCGGCCATCATGTCGAGGAATCCCATCCCGACACCCTCGCCAATCAGGAAATGGTCGACGATTTCAGCGCCATGTGGCGGGTCGGCTCGGCGGCCAGTCTTCGCAAGATATCTCGCTGGCTCGGTCGAGATGTCACCGCCGACGATGTTGAGGAGGCCACTTGGTTCATGGGACAGTTCGGCGACTCGGTGACCGGTCCCGAAGTGCTCAGCGCGCAGAACGCCCAGATGGTCTATCGCCGCGGCATGGCCGGGTGGTGGGCCGATGGTCACGACATTCTCGTCACACCCACCTGCATGAAGACCGCCCCCAAGCTCGGTGAGCTTGTCGGAACGCCGGAGGATCCGATCCGGTCCCTCACCGAGTCGATTCCGTATGCCGCATTCACTGCACCGTTCAACACAACGGGCCAGCCCGCGATCTCGCTTCCGACCGCGCTCAGCTCCGATGGGCTTCCGATCGGGGTCCAACTGGTGGGTGGCTACGGACGCGAAGACCACCTCCTGTCGCTCGCCGCCCAGTTGGAGACCGTGATCGGCTGGCCCTCACGGCGGGCACCGATCCATCCATGAGCGATACCCCGGGTTCGGGTCAGAGGTAAAGGCCGGTGGAACCTTCGTCGAGACGGTCGGCAGCCACTGCGTGTATGTCGCGCTCTCGCAAGATGATGTAGTCGGTGCCCCGGACCTCAACTTCGTAGCGGTCGTCGGGGTTGAACAAGACCTTGTCGCCTGCTTCTATGCTCCGGACATTGGGGCCCACAGCGAACACCCCGGCCCAAGCCAGACGCTTGCCCACCTGTGCGGTGGCCGGTATGAGTATTCCGCCGCTGCTGAGACGCTCACCCTCGGCCTCGCCGAGCCTCACCAGTATCCGATCATTGAGCATTTTCACCGGCAGGCCGTCGTCGTCCTTGGGACCCGGGGCAGCTCCGTTGTTGGTCTCGGTCGTCGTCACGTCGGCCCACGCTACCGCTCCCCGCCACCAGGCACGCATGCAGTCGACCGGCCCACGAGGAAGACCATCGGGTTCGATG
>JAJRXJ010000182.1 GCA_024276355.1 Actinomycetes bacterium
CCACCCACGCCCCGGCTCCTGCCGCTGACGCACCAGCACCAGCACCAGCACCACCCACCCACGCCCCGGCTCCTGCCGCTGACGCACCCGCAGCGACCGCACCCGCAGCGACCATCGACGGATCGGTCGCTCCTGCAGCCGGTGCCGCCCTACCGGCTGCTGCCGCAGCGGCCGCCCAGGGGGGCTCCACCGACGCGACAGCGGTCTCAAGCACCTCTCCACCGGCACCCGCCACGCCGTCGACTCCCGTGGTCACCACGGACTTCGAGGGAACCCGACAGTGGGCTCGCCAGAATCTCAACGGTGAGTGGGCAGCCGGGTGGCGCGGCGACGGTGTCGCCCTCACCGGCAACCAACTCTGGCACGCCGCCAGTGGCGACACGAGCGTCGACATGAACGCCAACGGCCCGGGAACGCTCAGCCGGACCATCGACACCCAGGCGGGTGTCCACTATCAGATCACGTTCGCCATGTCCGGGAACCCTCACGGCCAGCGCGGCGTGAAGTCCCTTGACGTCCACGCCGACGGCGAGACGGCGTCTTTCAGCACGAACACCGCGACCATCAGCCGCAACAACATGCAGTGGCAAACCATGACCATGGACTTCGTTGCCACCGGCGACACCACGGATGTGTCGTTCCAGTCGACCACCCCCGGGGCGGTCGGCGCGGTGATCGACAACATCACCATCACACCGATCGGCTGATTCACTCCCGGACAGTTTTGGCCGACGGATCAGGAGCGGGGTCCCCGCAGCCCTCCTCTTGACGTTACGGTGTCGCCTGTGCAGCGCAGAATCTTTGGCATTGAGAATGAGTACGGCGTCACCTGCACCCTGCGCGGCCAGCGCCGACTCAGCCCTGACGAGGTGGCCCGCTACCTCTTCCGGCGGGTCGTGTCATGGGGCCGCAGCAGCAACGTCTTTCTCGCCAACGGCGCCCGGCTCTACCTTGATGTCGGCAGCCACCCCGAGTACGCCACCCCCGAGTGCGACTCGGTTCGCGACCTGGTCGTCCACGACAAGGCCGGAGAGCGCATTCTTGAGCAACTCCTGTCGAGCGCCGAGGAACGGCTACGCGATGAGGGCATCAACGGCGACATCTACCTGTTCAAGAACAACACCGACTCTGCGGGCAACAGCTACGGCTGCCACGAGAACTATCTCACCAGCCGGGCGGATGACTTCGGCTCCTACGCGGAGGTTCTGATCCCCTTCCTGGTCAGCCGTCAGATCTTCGCGGGTGCCGGCAAGGTTCTCCAGACTGCTCGCGGCGCCACCTATTGCATCAGCCAGCGCGCCGAGCACATATGGGAGGGGGTCTCATCGGCCACCACCCGCAGTCGGCCGATCATCAACACCCGCGACGAACCCCACGCCGACGCCGAAAGATTCCGAAGGCTCCATGTGATCGTCGGCGATTCCAACATGAGCGAATACACCAACTTCATCAAGGTCGGCACGGCCGCCTTGATGCTGCGAATGCTCGAAGAGCCCCAGGTCGTGTTGCGCGACATGACTCTCGAGAACCCGATTCGGGCCATTCGTGAGATCAGTCACGATCCGACATGCCGTAGGCGGGTGCGGCTGGCCAATGGACGCGAGGCATCAGCCCTCGAGATCCAGAGCGAGTACCTCAATCGCGCCCTCAGGTTCGCCGACCACAACGAGCTCGACCCTCTCGAGAAGCAGGCCCTGGACATGTGGGAGCACTGTCTCACGACTATCGCCGACGATCCGCTGAAGCTCGACCACGAGATCGACTGGGTGATCAAGTACAAGCTGATCGACGCCTACCGGCACCGCAACGACCTCGAACTGTCTGATTCGAGAGTGGCCCTGGTCGACCTGCAATACCATGACATCGATCGTGAACGCGGGTTGTTCTACCGATTGCAGAAGAGAAATCTTGTGGAGCGCATGGTGACCGATTCCGAAATCTCCCACGCCGTCGAGAACGCTCCCGAGACCACACGTGCTCGCCTTCGCGGCCGGTTCATACGCACCGCCAAGGCCCGCAAGCGCGACTACACCGTCGACTGGGTGCATCTCAAGCTCAATGATCAGGCGCAACGCACCGTCCTGTGCAAGGATCCGTTCAAATCCCACGACGAGCGGGTCGAGAAACTCATCGAATCGCTCTGAGGTCTCGCATTGTCGAAACTCGAACGGCTTCTCAATCTCACCGCTGCCCTCCTGGCATCCAGCGTTGCTCTCACAGCCGAACAGATCCGAGAAAGGGTTTCCGGCTATCCCGCCGACAAGGCGGCATTTCGTCGCATGTTCGAGCGCGACAAGGTCGACCTGCGCGACATGGGTGTCCCCCTCAAGATCGTGCCCAACCCCAACTACGACCCACCGATCGATGGTTACCTGATCGACAAGAACGACTACGCCGGCGTTCCCGTCGAATTCGAGCCCGATGAACTGGCCGCACTCCACCTGGCAGCCAACCTGGTGAGGCTCGATGGGGCCGACGAGGGGCTCGTCAAGCTTGGCGGGGGACCATCCGATGTGGCCGAGCACGTGGGAATGATCCATTTCGACGGAATGGTCGCCACTCTCGTGGAGGCAGCTGCCTCCCGTCGCGCGGTGAGTTTCAGATACTCCAACGAGGAACGAGTGGTCGAGCCCTGGAGAGTTTCGTTCGCAAAAGGGCACTGGTATCTCGCTGGATGGGATCGCCTCCGAGACGACGATCGTCTCTACAGAATCGACCGCATCGAAGGCGACATCTCCAGCGCCGGCGAGGCTGCACACCCGGTCGCCTCCACCAGCGACCCGGGTTCGCTACGCGGCTGGGAGCTCGGGGACTCCGACCCGGTCACCGCGGTCGTGCGCGTCGATGCCGAGCGGGCGGCTTGGGCCCACCGGGTCTTCGGCAATGTCGAGGCGAATCCCGACGGGACCCATGAGTGCCGCGTCCAGGTGCGCAACATTGCGGCCTTCAGATCGGCGGTTCTGACATTCCTCGATCACGCGGAGATCATTTCTCCTCCTGAGCTCCGAAGCGACATGGTGCAGTGGCTCGAGGCCCAGCTGTGAACCGGCCCCTCACCGCCAGGGATCGAATGGCCCGACTGCTTTCGGTGATTCCGTGGGTCACCCAGAACGAGGGCGCGAGCATCGATGAGATCGAGAGCCGTTTCGACTACCCGAGGCAGACCCTGCTTCGGGACCTTCAGGAGGTCGTCTTCTTTGTCGGTGTGTATCCGTTCACCCCGGATCAACTCATCGAGGTCGACATATCCGACGACAAGGTCTGGATCCGCTACGCCGACTGGTTCTCCCGTCCGCTGCGCCTGACTCCCCAGGAGGCGGCGACTCTGCTCGCAACCGCACGCGCTGCACTCGTCCTCTCCGATGAGGACACGCCCGATCCGCTCACCCGGGCACTGACCAAGCTGGGCACCATGGTCGGGGCCATGGCCGACCAGGCCATCGATGTGCGCCTGGGCGATGCCCAGGCGGAGATACTCGACGAGATACGTAGCGCGATCGACTCACAAGTGCGTCTATCGATCCACTACTACTCCTACGGCCGCGACCGGGTGACCGAACGGTTGGTATCGCCACTGAGGTTGTTCAGCGATCACGGCAATTGGTATCTCGACGCATGGTGCCACGCTGCCGAGGCCGCTCGGGTGTTTCGGGTTGATCGAATCAGCCGAGCATCTCTCACCGACACCCCGAGCGATGGAATCCGCGACTCGACATCCGGTTTCTTCTCGGCTGATGCCGATGATCCTCGTGTCGAGTTGCGGCTCGATCCGTCAGCTCATTGGGTTGTGGAGCAGTACCCGTGTGAGTCGGTCGTCGAGCACGAAGATGGGCACACCTCGGTTGAAATGGCCATCACCGAGATCCCGTGGCTCGAGCGGCTCCTGCTGCGACTCGGACCCGCAGCCGTAATTTCGCGCTCCGACCCGCCGATAACAGAGGCAGTGGCTTCCTCTGCCGCCAGAAGGATCCTTTCTCTCTATGACGCATGACGACCAGCCGCTGGCGCATGTCGGCTCACAAGTACCTGTATGGTCAAACGCCGTGACCGATGCTCAAAGCCAGCCCCACGACCCAGTGGGTCCTGTGCCCAGCGATGCCTCGTTCTTCGACATTCCCGCTGACGTCCCGTACCAGGACGAATACGAAGCCGAAGGTCGACCGATGTCAGCTTCGCAACAGATCCGTGGCCTGCTCGAATGGATCGCTGTTGCCGTCGGTGCGTTGGCCGTGGCCCTGCTCATCAAGGCATTCCTGCTTCAGGCGTTTTTCATCCCGTCCGGTTCGATGCTGGAGACCCTCCAGATCAACGACCGGGTTCTGGTCAACAAGCTCAGCTACCGCCTCCATGATGTCAACCGGGGCGATGTGGTCGTCTTCGTCAAGCCTCCGCTCGCATCCGGCGACATCAACGACCTGATCAAGAGGGTTGTCGCGCTTCCGGGCGAGACACTCACCCTTGTCGACGGGGTCGTCTACATCGACGGAGCGGAACTCGACGAGCCCTACACCCTCGGCAAACCGTCGGTTCCCGAACGCGACATCATCCCCGGCTGCGACAATGCGCCCGCTCCCGATCGTTGCACCGTGCCTCCGGGTTTCGTGTTCGTAATGGGCGACAATCGCACCGGCAGTAGCGACTCGCGCACCTTCGGCCCCATCGAGGAGTCCTCCATCGTCGGCAGGGCATTTCTGAAGGTCTGGCCGATCAGCGACATCAGCTTCCTCTGATCGCTTCGACCTCCGGCGGGGGGTCGGGTCTCACACGGCGGCTTGAACGGCGGCCACCATGCGGTCGACATGGTCGGAATACACACCATCGATCCCCATGTCGATCAGCTCCGCCAGATGGTGTTCGTGCTGGGCGTCCCAGCCGAAGGCCCGTACGCCGAACCGGTGAACAAGCGTGGTCAGGCCACCACTCCATTCGTCGCGACGCAGATTGAGCGCGTCGATGCCGAGGCTCGCCAGATCTGCGGCGCGGCGCTCGGGACCCTCCCGAATGTCGGCCAGACGTGTCGAGTTCACCAGCTTCACCTCCGGGGCGGTCGAGCGCCACTCCTCGAGTAGTTCGACGCTCGGGTGACACACCCACAGTCTCTCGGCGGCCCCGTGGGACCGGGCCACCTCGACCAAGCGGTCGAAAGCCGCCGAATCCTTCACGTCGACACTGACATGCAGGTCGGCCCCCACCTGGGTGTAGAGGTCGTCGATCGACGGAATGTGAGGCTTCAGACTGTGGCGTTCGACCTGGGATATCGACTTGCGGGGAACCCGTCTGTGGACGCCATCGTGATCCAGAACCACCTCGCCGTCGGCAGTCAGCCACGCATCGGTCTCCAGCCCGGAGGCCCCCAAACGGCGGGCCAGGGTGAACGCTTCGATGGTGTTTTCCGAGGCGTGGGCGCGGGCCCCGCGGTGGGCGAACATGATCGGCGGTTGCTCGATCGCGGCGATTCGGGTGCGCATGTGACCATGGTCGCACGACCACAGACGGTCCGCACCCATCCACGGTCGCAATTGGGTCCAACAGCCCATCGAATGCAGGCCGCCGGGCCCTTTAGCGCCGCCACCAGCCTGCCGATGGATGGCGGTACAGGGACGAGGACCGAGGATTTTCCGACACATGGCTACTATCCGGGCAAGCTGCGAGACGTGTGGTGATGTGGAACTGACCACCGCCGATGTCCGCGTCAGGGTCTGTATCGACAACAACAAGGGTGAGTACTCGTTTCGCTGCCCGATATGTCACATGACCGTGGTGAAGCCGGCCGAGCCCCGAACCATCGATCTCCTGGTTGCGTCCGGAGTCGCGATGGACACATGGACGCTTCCCGCCGAGCTCGACGAGCCGCGCTCGGGCAAGCCGATCACCCATGACGACCTGCTCGAGTTCCACGATCATCTCAACGACAACTCGTCGTGGGAAGAGGCCATAAGCCATCTCCTCGAGGGCTGAACCGCATGATCATCGCGGCCGTACAACTCCCGCGGTAGTTTCTGGTCCATGCCGACGGCACTGCTGATCACTTCGGCCACGCTGGCGATCATCGTGATCGTCTTCTCTCTTTCGCTGCGCCGACTCCGGCTGGAGCTCATGTTGCTTCGCGTATCGTTGCGTCAGGCACAGGCCATGAGCGTGGCATCAAACGAACTCGATCGCGAAGCAGCAGTGGTCGCCGGCAGAGCGGTCTCCACACGTGCCGATGCCCTCCACAGGCTCCGTCGTAAGCGGTCACGACACGACCCAAGGTCTCGGTAGAGTCACGGTATGGGAAACCTTGGTGGTCCGGAGATCCTCGTGATCATGCTCGTGGCACTCATGGTGCTGGGGCCCAACAAGCTCCCGGAGGCAGCCCGTCAGGTGGGCAAGGCGATCACCGAGCTGAAGCGGCTCTCCAGCGGTTTCCAACAGGAGATGCGCGACGCGATGGTCGACCCCGAGATCAAGGCTGCCGCCAAGGA
>JAJRXJ010000183.1 GCA_024276355.1 Actinomycetes bacterium
ACCGCCATCGCAAGTGGCAACAGGACAGCCATCTCGAGCGTGAGGCCCACCAAGGGCCCGGCCGGGGAGGTCTTGCGAATGAGTCCGTATACGCCGAAAGTGCCGGCAAGCACGAGTGACACCCATGGCAGCGTGCCCACGTCGACAGTGAGCACAACCACGCCGGCGGTCGCCATGCCCACGGCAACCCATTGAACCGGCCGGAGCCTTTCTCCGAGCACCATCACACCCAGCACCACGTTCACCAACGGGTTGATGAAGTAGCCGAGGCTCGCTTCGAGAATCCGATTGTCGTAGACGGCCCAGACGTAGACCAGCCAGTTGACACCGAGAAGCAGCCCGGTGAGCACCGACAGGCTCATGGACCGCCGATCGCCGGCGACCGACAGCGCCTCGCGAACCGACCGCCGTGCCAGATGGATCACAACCAGCACGAGAAAGGTCGACGCCATCCGGAAGACGATCACATCACCGGCAGCAACATCATCGAGTTGTTTCCAGTAGAGCGGGCCGAGACCCCAAATCAGATATGCGCCGAGACCCGCGGCCATTCCCTTCGACATTGGGCGACCCTAGCCACGCACCGACAACTTGACGCTGCAATATTTCGATGCGACCCGATCTTGGGCTCGGCCGGGCACACTGTTGATCATGTCTGAGATCACAGCCTCGCCAGTCGAGGAGACCGTCACCAGCCCGGTCACCGACGACGGCGACCACGACCGATTCGCCCACTACGTCCGCAAGGCCGATGCCACCCGGGCCGCCATCGAGGGAACCCCGGTGATCGCTCTGTGCGGCAAGGTCTGGGTGCCCACGAGGGACCCCAAGAAGTACCCGGTCTGCAAGACCTGTGCTGAAATACGACAGGAACTCGTCAACCGCGGCAACAACTGAGGTCATTCGATGAGAATCAGCATCAACGGCAGTACCACTCTGATCAACGCCGACATCGACAAGTGCGTGGCTCACGCCTCACAGACTGCCGCCGACGGGCTCAGTGGTTGGTGGCTCGCCCAGACCGGACTGGTCGATGCACTCACGGTTCTGGCCGTGGCATCCCCGCAGGCGCCCGACATCGAGTTGGGAACAGCCGTGGTGGCCACCTATCCGATTCACCCCACGGCTCTCGCGGCCAAGGCCCTCACCACCCAGGCGATCAGCGGTGGCCGGCTCGCCCTCGGCATAGGCGTGAACCACGCGCCGATCGTCGAAGAGGTCTGGGGTCAAAGTTTCGAAAAGCCCATCCGCCACATTGTCGACTACCTGAGCGGACTCCAGGGCCTGCTTGAGGAAGGCAAAGCCAACCATTCCGGCGAAGCCTTCACCACGCGATTCGAGGGCACCCGCCCGGCCGACACCGCCCCCAGCGTGCTGCTCGCCGCAATGGGCACGCAGATGCTCAGGGTCGCCGGCAAACGGACCGACGGAACCCTGCTGTGGATGACCGGCCCCAAGACCATCGCCGGCCACATTTCCCCGGTGATCCGTCAAGCTGCCGATGAGGCCGGCCGTCCCGAACCCCGCGTCGTCTGCTCGTTGCCCATAGCGGTCACCGACGATGAGCCGGGCATGCGGAAATTCGTCGACACCGTCCTGAGCCGATACGGAACACTTCCGAGCTACCGCGCCATGCTCGATCGCGAAGGCGTGGCCGGACCCGGTGACGCCATGGTCTGCGGCAACGAGGACTCCGTGCGCGAGCAACTCGCCAACATCTCTGCCGCCGGGGCGACCGAATTCTCCGCCGCCGAGATCGGGGCCAACTCCGACGACTACGCCCGCACCCGCGCATTGCTCGTCTCGATCAACGCCGAGGGCTGACCAGCCATTATCCTGTGTTTCGTCGGTTCGCAGGAGCCCACGCAGCACTCGCAACAGGAGGCACCGTGAAAGTCGCCGTCATTTACGAATCACGAACGGGCAACACGGCCTCGGTCGCAGAGACAATCGCTGCCGACCTCGAAGAGTTGGGCCACGAGGTCGGTGTTTGGCCCACCGACAAGGTCAACCTCGACTTCCTCGCCGATGCCGACATGGTGTTTCTCGGCACCTGGACCGACGGTCTCATAATCGCCGGCCACCGGCCCGGCGGGAGCGGCCACCTTCTCGCTCTGCCCGGTATCTGGGGCAAACCCACCGCCGGGTTCGTCACCTACGCGATCCATGCCGGCAAGGTCCTCGACAAACTCGCTGATGTGGTCACGATCCTCGGAGGCAAATGGGTTGGTGGGCGTGCCTTCCGCAGAGACGACATCCCCAACGGCATAGGCGGGTTCGTGGTTGCTGCTGTCGACGCCGCCGAAGGTGCCAAAGTAGCCGGCTGAGGTCTGCCCATGAAGATCCATTTACAAGGTGTGGCGCTCCTGCTCACCGTGATGTTGGTTCTGCTCGGCATGGCCAAGTGGGCGTCTCCGACCATTCACGAGGCTCTGGGCCCCGATGGGGCGATCCAGGCAACAAGTTCTCCGGATCCCGTGCCCGGCTCAGCGGATGCGCTCGCCGAACTGCCCCTGACCTCCGACGAGATCACCACTCTGCAGACGATTCTCGATTCGATCGGCTACGACGTCGGAGGCATCGACGGTATCAAGGGCCCCAAAACCAAGGCCGCCATCGCCAAGGCGAAAGCCGATCTGAAACTGGCCGAGGGCACCTCGGATCGTAAGCTGTTCGAACGACTGGTTATTCTCACCGCCAGCAATTGAGAGTGCTGTCGGCCCGACACTTTTGACTACCGGGGAATTACTACGGAAGCCGGACCGTTACATCTGCGAGGAGAGGTGATGGCTCACGCGACAATTTCGCACAACAGCGAGAGCCGTGCGTTGTCGCGTCCGCGAGTGGGGCTGGTCGCAACCCGCGAGGTCATGTTGATAGCGGCAGGCTTCAT
>JAJRXJ010000184.1 GCA_024276355.1 Actinomycetes bacterium
ATCTCGCCGTCCACCCAGGATCCGGGGGTCGCATGAGCAGCCGAACCCCACCCCCGGCAACCGGTGCCGGCACCGGCGAGGCCGCATCCGTCGACAACCGGTCGCGGGTCATTCTGCGACGTCTCGAGCTCGACATCACGCGGCGTCTCGACGGGCTCCTGCAGGGCGATTACCGGGGGCTGATACCGGGCCTCGGCTCCGAACCGGGCGAGGCCCGCGTCTACACCCCAGGCGACGATGTGCGTCGAATGGACTGGAACGTCACCGCCCGCACCGGGCAGGCCCACATACGCACGACCATCGCCGACCGTGAGCTCGAGACCTGGGCGCTGGTCGACCTGTCCCCCAGCCTCGATTGGGGCACCCACACCCGCACCAAGGCCGATCTGGCCATTGCGGCGGTGGCCGCCATCGGCATTCTCACCGAACGGGCCGGCAACCGCATCGGCGCCATCGTGTCCGACGGGGATCAGCTACACGAGATTCGCTCCGGAGGTGGGCGTCGCCACACCATGGCCCTGCTCGATCGGCTCTCGAAGATCGAACCCCGCACCGGCAGTTCGGATGGGCTCGACCCGGGCCTGCGCCGGCTGGCCGGCCCGGGGCGCAGGGGCGGGCTCGCCGTGGTGGTGTCGGATCTGCTCGGACCCGATTTCTCCGATGGGCTCAAGGCGGTGTGTCTGCGCCACGAGACGCTGGTGATGGAGATCGTCGATCAGCGCGAGCTTGAACTTCCCGATGTGGGCACCGTCGAGTTCGTCGACGCCGAGACCGGGAAGGTGGTGGAGATCAACACCTCGAAGCGCGGCGTGCGAGAGCGCTACGCCGAGGCCGGTCGCGAGCGATTGGCCGATCACGCGGCCAAGGTCCGCCGAGCCGGAGCCGACCACCTGGTGTTGCGCACCGACCGTGACTGGGTGGTGGATCTGGCCCGGTTCGTCGACCGTCGCCGCCGAGGGGGCCGACGCATGGTTGCGCAGGTGGCCCGATGAGGTTCGTCGATTCTGCACGGCTGTGGCTGTTGTTGGGAGTGGCCGCCATGGCGGTCGGCTACGTGATCGCTCAGCGTCGGCGGGGGCGTTACGCCGTGCGGTTCTCCGACACGTCGCTGCTTGATTCCGTTGCCCCGCGTCATCCTGGCCTGCGCCGCCATGCGGTGGCGGTGTTGTTCCTCGCCGTGGCCGCGGCAATGATCCTCGCACTGGCCGGCCCGGCCCGCTCCGAGCGGGTTCCGCGTGAGCACGCCACGGTGGTGCTCACCATCGACACGTCGCTGTCGATGGGCGCCACCGATGTGAACCCCAGCCGTATGGACGCCGCCAAACAGGCCGCGTTGGCGTTTCTCGACAAGGCCCCCGAGACGCTCGACATCGGTCTGGTTTCGTTCAACCGCATCCCGGTGATCAGGGTGGTTCCCACCCGCGACCGGGCCGCGGTGGCCAAATCGATTCGCAACCTGCAGCTGGGCGAGTCGACCGCCACCGGCGACGCCATCTTCGCTTCGATCGATGCCATCCGGGCCGCGCCCGACATCGGCCGGCCCGACGCCAATACCGACGGCGACCCGACCTCGATCGTGGTGCTGTTGTCCGACGGCACACCCACGGTGGGTCGTTCGGTCGACGCCGCGGTTGCTGCCGCGAACGACGCCGGAATACCGGTGTCTACGGTGTCGTTGGGGACCGCCGACGGGCAGGTCACCATCG
>JAJRXJ010000185.1 GCA_024276355.1 Actinomycetes bacterium
AGGCTTCATCGCCTACCGGACTGTCCGGTTTTGGGTGAAGGACCAAGCCTCGACCGCCTTCGGGAACGCCCATCGGGTGATCGGATGGGAACGCACCCTCGGGATCTTCACCGAGGTCGACCTGCAGTCGACGGTCCTGGCCAACCACACCATCATCATGACCCTCAATCGCTACTACTTCGTCGCCCACTTTCTGGGCACGGCGATGCTTCTCACTTGGTTGTTCGTTCGCCACCGCAACATATACGGCCGGGTCAGACGGGTCTTGTTCGCGGTCACGCTCGGGGGACTCGCGCTCCACGTGGTGTTCCCTCTGGCTCCGCCGAGATGGTTTCCCGAGATCGGCTTCGTCGACACCCTCCAGGCCTTCGGCCCCCGGGTCTACGACAGCGAGACCGTCAGCTCCACGGCCAACCAAATCGCGGCCATGCCATCTCTCCATGTGGCCTGGGCGATCATCGCCGCGTGGGCGATCGTTTCTGCGCTCCACAGCCGTTGGCGTTGGGTGGCCATTGCCCACCCCACGGTGATGGTGTTCGCGGTGGTGGTCACCGCCAATCACTGGTGGCTCGATGCCGCGGTCGCTTCCTTGTTGGTGGTCACCGCGTCGTGGGCCGACCGCCCGCTGCAACGCTGGCTCGAGGCCAGGTCGCTGCGAAAGTTCGGCTACGACTCTTCGGAGACTCGCACGCTGGCTGCATGATCGGCCCCATTTGTGAATGTAAACTCGGTCCATGAGCGACACATCACACTTCGGACCACTCGCACAACTGGCAGGCGAATGGGAGGGGGCCGGCGGAACCGATGTCTCCCACCACCACGCCGACGGTCAGGCGGGCGACACCCCGTACCGAGAACACCTCACATTCAAGCCCTTCGGGCCGGTCGACAACGGTGCCCAGAGACTCTACGGCCTCGACTACAAGATGGCCGCGTGGCGAATCGGCGAAGAAGACCCGTTCCACACCGAGGTCGGATATTGGCTCTGGGACGGCGATCTCGGCCACGTAATACGGGGCTTCGTGATTCCCCGCGGTTCGGTGATCCTGGCCGGCGGAGAGGTGGCCGCCGACGCAACATCGTTCACGCTTCGCGCCGAGGCCGACAGCGACGAACACGGCATTTGCTCCAACACCTATCTGTTCAACAACGCCCGATGCACGTCCTACGTGTTCAACCTCTCGGTCGATGGCGACACCCTCACCTACGACCAGGACTCCGTGTTGGTGATGAACGAATACGACGAGCCCTACCACCACACCGACGCCAACACGTTGCAACGGGTGGAGACCTTCGAGATCCCGCCACCGGCCTGACAGCCACCGGGTCCGGCCGGCTACTGCATTCCGCGGCTGCTCACCGACCGGTGAGCCACCTCCACCAGCCGTCCCCGGCTCACCTTGTAGGAAGTGGCGTTCTCCACCGAGTGCTGGCCGCCACGCGCCCGGCCGGTCACGACGTCGAGCACCATGCCTTCGATCACCGGTAGCAGAGCGACTGCCCGGAACCCTTCATCGCGACCCGGGTTGGATCGTTTCTCTTCGTGGATCAGTTCCATGGAATCCCAGATCCATACGTCGTCGACGCTCACGAACCGGCAACGGTGATTGGTACGGCTCTTGGCCGCGAGCCCGCCCGGGCACACGATCACCCGATCGTGAATCCACGGGTCGACCCCGAGCCCGTCACGACCGAAGCCCTCCTCGAAGGCTTCGTCGACCAGAGCCGAGTGATCGCCATTGTGGATCGCCCGGCGTCTCGACTCGTCGCGCAGCGCCTCCGCCAGGTGGTCGATCACCTCATCGTCGAGTTTCGCGGCCAGCTCCACAGCCGTATCCGGATCGTCGGTGAGATGTTTGATGATGGTCGCGTAGCGTCTGGCTGCCATACCGGCCATGATGCCCTTGATGACTGACACTCGAGCACATCCATCCCTTCCACCTTCCGGCCTGTCCCCCGATTTCACCTCGGCGAGGGTCTCGTTCATGGGCACGGCGATTGCTTCGGGAGGAGCGATCGAACACATACGCCATCCCCTGACCGGGCCCGCTGGCGAAACCCTGGGAATCGACATCGCCGAGTTCGGCCCGGCCGATGCCGAATCGCTGCTGATGATCGTGTCCGGCACCCATGGGGTCGAGGGCTACTGCGGGTCGGCGCTGCAGACCCACTGGCTCGACGGCCAACTCGGCACCCGGCCGCCGGGCGTTCGCATGGTGTTCGTCCACGCCCTCAACCCCCACGGCTTCGCATGGGTTCGGCGTGTCAACGAGGACAACGTCGATCTAAACCGCAATTTCATCGACTGGTCCCAACCGGCTCCCGCCAACCCCGGCTACGACACCATCGCCGACCTTCTGGTGCCCGAGTCCTGGGATCCTGCCGAGCAGGAGCGCACCACCGCCGCTCTGCTCGAACACGCGGCCGAGTTCGGCATGGACCAGCTCCAGGCCGACGTGAGTAGTGGCCAGTACAACCACCCCACGGGCGTCTTCTATGGCGGAACCGGACCCACCTGGTCGCACGATCGCCTGCGTGAGATCTGTGCGGCCCGGGTCGGGGCGGCGTCCCGCGTGGGCATCATCGATCTACACACCGGACTGGGCGAATGGGGCCATGGCGAACTCATAGGGCATCACGCCACCGACCACCCGGCTCATCTTCGTTCGCTCGACTGGTGGGGAGAGGTGATGTCCATGGTCGACGGAGAGAGCGTCTCGGCGAGCCTCCAGGGCGACTGGCTCATGCGTGCAGAAGAATGGTTCGGATCAGCCGAGGTGACCGCGGTGGCGCTGGAATACGGCACCGTCGATCTCGTGAGCGTGCTGCAGGCCCTGCGCGCCGACGCATGGCTCCACGCCCACGGTGACCCGACCGGCCCCGATGCCGTTAGCGTGCGAGCGCAGGTGCGGGCCGCGTTTGCCGACGATGACCCATCGTGGCTCGTGCCCGTGTGGTCACGTTTCGTGGAAGTTGTCAATCATGCCTTCGTCGCACTTTCCTGAGGTGAGCAAATGAGCAATCGTCCAGGCCGCAAGATCTCCCGTCAGAGCGCCGGCCGTCCCCAACGCCGCCCCTCATCGGGGGCCTCCCTCGACCGTCGGGTTCTCCTGGCGATCGCGCTCATGGCTGCTGTCAGCATCACCATCGGTGTGGTCGTGGTCCTCACCGGCAACGGATCCAGCCCATCCGTGATCCAGACTTCCGACTCGGTTCAGGTGTTCGGCGACAAGTTGCCGACATTCACCGACACCGGTGCCGATGCTGCCATCGGGGCCACCGCCCCGTCATTCTCCACAGTCGACTTCCAAGGCAACTTCCACGAGGTCACCGGCAATGGTGGCCCCAACGACACCGCCAAGGTCGTCGGCATCTTCGCCCACTGGTGCCCGCACTGCCAGCGCGAGGTGCCGATCGTTTCCCGGTGGTTGGCCGACAACCAGCTGCCCGAGGGTGTTGAGGTCGTGGCAGTGTCCAGTCTGGTCAATTCCGGCCGCGGGAACTATCCCCCATCCACCTGGTTTGCCTCGGTCGACTGGCCCGGTCCGGTCCTGCTCGACTCGACCGACAATGCGATCGCCGATGCCTACGGCCTTTCGACCATCCCCTACTGGGTGGTGCTGTCTCCCGACAACACCGTCCTCGATCGTCGTTCCGGCGAGATCGGTGCCGAGGCGTTCGCCGGCCTGGTCGACATGGCCGCCAACAGCGTCGCCAACTGACACCACCCCGTGCCACCCCGACCCATGAGCCACACAGGCAACGACACCCCGCCACCGGCCCGACGGCTCTTCTGCAATCGCACGCTCAACCTGCGTGGCGTGAAGGCCATCGGCTACGACATGGACTACACGCTCATCCACTACTACGTCGACCAGTGGGAGGAGGCTGCCTTCGTCCATGCACGCCGCTACCTCGAGGGCCTCGGATGGCCGGTCGACGACCTGGTGTTCGACCCCAACGCATTCACCCTCGGTCTCACCTTCGACCTCGACCTCGGCAACATCGTCAAGGCCACCAGGTTCGGCTACGTGATGAAGGCCCAGCACGGCGCCAAACTCCTCGATTTCGACCAGCAGCGTCACACCTACTTCGGCACCGTCATTGACCTGTCCGAAGACCGTTTCGAGTTCATGAACACGCTCTTCGAGCTGAGCCGAGCCGCGCTCTGGACCCAGCTCGTGGAGGTTCACGACCGCAATGCGCTACCGGGCATCTCGACGTATGCGCAGCTCTACCGAGTCATCGACGACGCGCTCGCGGCCGCCCATCTCGAGGGTGCTCTCAAAACCGCGATCATCGCCGATCCTGATCGGTTCGTGGCTCTCGACCCGACCATCGTCGAAACCCTTCGCGATCAACGATTGGCCGGCAAGGAGCTCCTTCTGATCACCAATTCCGAATGGGCATACACCCAGCAGATGATGTCGTGGACCTTCGACCGATACATGCCCGACGGGGAAACCTGGCGCGACCTGTTCGACATCGTGATCGTGTCGGCCGCCAAGCCGAGGTTCTTCTCCGAAAAGGGTCCGATCTATCGGGTTGTCGACACCGAGCGGGGCCTTCTCGAACCTCACCGGGGACAGCTTGAGCGAGGCCAGATCTACCACGGCGGCAATGCGTCGATGGTCGAGGATTCGCTCGGCCATGACCCGTCCCAACACCTCTACGTGGGCGACCACCTTTTCGGTGATGTCCATGTCACCAAGGACCTGCTTCGTTGGCGCACATGCCTGATCGCACGGGAACTCGAAGCCGAGGTCGAAGCGGCCCACGAGTTCGCCGATCACGAACAGCGTCTCGAAGCGATGATGGCCGAAAAGATCGAGCTCGAGCGTGTTCATTCCCGTTTGCGTTTGGCCCGCCGTCGACGTGTCGTGTCGGGCCTCCCCCACGATCGAGTCGACAGCGAGATAGAGGCTGCCGGGCGGGCCATAGCAGCCATCGACGACAGGATTGCTCCGATGGCGAAGGCGGCGGCCGAGCAGGGCAACCCGATCTGGGGTCCGTTGATGCGAGCGGGAGTCGACAAGAGCCTGTTCGCACGGCAAGTCGAGAAGTACGCCGATGTGTACACGAGTCGCGTCTCCAACTTCGCAGCCGAGACCCCCTATGCCTATCTCCGCGCCGCCCGTGGTTCCCTGCCCCACGACAACACCGGCTCCTGACCCGATGCTGGTAAGGATCTCACGCTGGTGTTTCACCAATCGCGTGCCCACCATGCTCGCCTGGCTCGTGGCCGTGGTGTTGATGATTGGTTCCGGCAAGATCGTCGGATCCTCCTTCGACGGTGGTCGAATACCGCCCGACTCCGAGTCCGCACGCGGATTCGAGGTACTCGATCAGTACTTCGGGGGAGTGGGCGCGGGTCGTTCAGGGTCGATCGTTTTCAAGGCCGATCGAGGGGTCGACGACCCGGCTGTCGTGTCCGCCATGAACTCGATGTTCGCCCAGGTTTCCGCAATCGACGGTGTCACCGTTCTGAGCCCCTACGAGGGACACGGTGCGATCTCCGCGGACGGAACAATTGCCCTGGCCACCGTCGAACTCGACCCCTCTCTCGACCGCAGCGACTCCGAACCCATCGGTGCCGAAATGGTCCACCTCAGACCTCGAATTGATGGCCTGCAAGTGGAGATCGGCGGCGACTCCTTCGCCTCGGTGTCGCCACCGAACTCGGAACTCATCGGATTGTCGTTCGCGGTGATCGTGCTGATCATCTCGACCGGATCGGTGCTGGCGATGGGGTTGCCGATCGCGCTGGCTCTCGCCGGGGTTGGTGCCGGCACCGGCCTGATCTTGTTGTTGTCCAACGTGAAGTCGATCCCTGATTTCGCAACCACGCTCGCGGCGATGATCGGGCTGGGAGTCGGCATCGACTACGCGCTCTTCATGGTCACCAGGTACCGCGAGAATCTTCACCTCGGGATGGCTCCGATCGACGCAACCTCCGCTGCGGTCGACACCGCGGGGAGGGCAGTGCTGTTCGCCGGTGGGACCGTGGTGATATCGCTGCTGGGACTGCTATTGATGGGTCTTCCGTTCGTTGCCGGGTTGGGCGTGGCCGCGGCGTCGACGGTGCTGCTCACCATCATCGCTTCGATCACACTCCTACCGGCTCTGCTCGGCTTGGCCCAGCGCCGCATTGAGATCACCCGATACCGCGGCCTGCTGGCCGCCGGGCTTGTGGCCATCGCTCTCCTCGGTGTGGGACTCGGTGTGAAGCCGCTGATGGTGGGTGGGCCACTTGCTCTCGTTGTCCTGCTCGCCGGCCTTGTCGTTCCCGCGCTGCGCGCCGAGGTTCCGCAGCGAAAGACCAAGCCACTGCGGGAAACCACGTCCTACCGGTGGAGTCGGCTCATCCAATCGAGGCCGTGGACCGCCGCACTCGGCGGCGCTGCGGTGCTGCTGGTGTTCGCAATCCCGATGTTGGGAATCCATCTCGGGTTCTCCGATGAGGGCAACTTCGCGCCCGACACCACCACCCGAAAGGCCTACGACCTCACCTCCGACGGCTTCGGGCCGGGTTTCAACGGACCGCTCCTGCTGGCCATTGAGATCGGCTCGCCGTCCGATCTCGACGCGCTGCCGACCCTCGCGGCCGCAATCTCATCCGACCCTGATGTGGTGCTCGCCTCGCCCCCGGTCCCCGACAACCCCTCCTCGCCCAGCGCGTATGTGATGCGGGTGGTGCCGGGGTCGTCGCCCCAATCGCGAGCCACAGAAACCCTCGTCAAACGCCTGCGCAACGAGGTGGTTCCCAACGCGATATCGGGCACCGATCTGACCGTCGCCGTGTCCGGCCAGACCGCGGCAAGCATCGATTTCTCGACCTTCCTCGGCCACCGTATGCCCCTGTTCTTCGGTGCGGTTCTGCTCCTGTCGTTCGTCTTGTTGATGGTCGTGTTCCGGTCTCTTCTGGTCCCGCTGAAGGCGGTGGTGATGAACCTGCTCTCCATCGGAGCGGCCTACGGGGTGATCGTGGCCGTCTTCCAATGGGGCTGGCTGTCGTCGTTGACCAAGGTGCAGCCGGCCCCCATCGAGCCGTTCATTCCCATGATGATGTTCGCAATAGTCTTCGGACTGTCGATGGACTACGAGGTCTTCTTGCTCTCACGGGTACGAGAGGAGTTCGACAAGACCGGCGATCCGGTCACCTCGGTCGCCGACGGACTCGCCGCCACGGCCCGGGTGATCACCGCCGCCGCCGCCATCATGGTGGTGGTGTTCGGCAGTTTCGTGTTCGAGGACAATCGCATTGTGGAGCTTTTCGGTGTGGGCCTGGCCACCGCGATCGCGATCGACGCCACCTTGGTGCGAATGTTGCTGGTCCCGGCCACCATGGAACTGCTCGGTGCCCGCAACTGGTGGATCCCCTCCTGGCTCGACCGCATCCTCCCCCACTTCAACCAGGTTTTGTGAACGTTTGGAGTCCCATATGGGACTCCAAACGTTCACAAAACCGGTTCGGGGAGTGGGACTAGGGGGTGTCGCGGCGGCGTAGGCGGTCGATCTCTCGGCGGTCCCGTTTGGTGGGGCGACCGGCACCACGCTCACGTCGGGCGAAGACCACCGGATCGGCCATGGGTCTCGCGACCGGAGGTGGAGATTGGTCGTCGATGCACTCAGCGGCGCGGGTGGCCGACACCCGTGTCTCGATGGGCAGCACAACCACGTAGACGAGCTGACGGTCGCGGCGATTGGCGGTGACCACATCTCCCACATCGACCTTGGTCGACGGCTTGGCCACGACGTCGTTCACCAGCACCCGCCCGTTGCCACACGCCTCGTTGGCCTTGGTACGGGTCTTGAAGGCTCGCACGGCCCACAGCCACTTGTCGACCCTGACCGACACGATCAGCGGGCCAGCATCTGCCGAGAGGTTTCGATCCAGAGCTGAGTGCCGAGCGCCAGCGACTCGACATCCACACGCTCGTTGTGGCCGTGGAACCGCTGGGAGAACAGCTCAAAAGTGACAGCCGGCGAGAACAAACCCGCGCCATAGGCGATAGCCCCGGAGTTGCGGAAGAACCGGGCATCGGTGCCCCCCACTATCAGCGAGGGCTGCAACGTCGCCCCGGGGTGAGCCTTGGTCATGATCCCTTCGAGCACGTCCCACATCGGAGTGTCGATCGGCGAGCTGGTGGAAGGGCTGTCGTGGATGGGCTCCACATCGATGGCCTCGTAGAGATCGCCGAGAGCCGCTCGCAGGTGGGCGTCGACGTCCTCGTTGGTCTCACCCGGCAGCGTCCTGATGTCGACCTCCACCATCACCGAGTCGGGCACCACATTGGTCTTCACCCCGCCCGATGCCACATTGGGGCTGAACGTTGTGTGGGAGCAGGCATGCAGATGGCGGGCCTTACCACGATTCGGAAGCTGCGCGATTGCGTCGTCGAGACGGGCCGGATCGAGCAGCATCTTCTTGGTGTCGTCGTCGTAGGGCAGATTGGCCACCTGCACCTTCCAAAGATCGTGGGCCTGCGGAGTCGGCCGATACTCCGACAACCGTCGGATCACCTCGGCGGCCTTCACCAACGCGTTGTCGACCTCGTAGGGCATCGAGCCATGACCCGGGGTGCCGCGCACCTTGAGCCTCTGCCAGGCGACGCCCTTCTCGGCAACGTTGAGGGTGAGCGCGGTGCCATCAGGGGTGGCAGTGGGGATCCCGCCGAACTCCGTCAGCACGTAGTCGCACTTCATGATGTCGGGGTGATTGGCGATCATCCACTCGGCGCCGTACACCCCGCCGGCTTCTTCGTCGGCCACACCGAAGAAGATCAGGTCACCCTTGGGCTTGAAACCCGTGTTGGCCAGGTGACGAAACGCCACGGCCATCTCGGCTGTCTGACACAACATGTCGATGGCACCGCGTCCCCACACCTCACCGTCGATCAACTCACCGCCGAACGGATCGCGATCCCACCCATCCGGGGAGACGGGAACGACGTCGGTGTGCCCCATCAGACAAAGCGATGGAGCGTCGGGATCGGACCCCTCGATGCGGGCCACCACCGAACGACGCCCCGGTGCCGACGCGAAGTGCTCGGTGTCGAGACCAGTCCCTTCGAGGAAAGTCTCCAGCAGGTCGGAGTTGCGGACTTCCTCCCCGGACTCGATGGTCCCATAGTTGACACACTCGTTGCGGATCATCGCCTGCAACAGTTCGGTTGTCTCGGCTGTGAGCTTCGGGTCGGTTTCCATGATCGTCACTCCGAAAATGATTGGATACAGGATCGACACTAGGTTCTCGGCTACGTCATCGTGCACTTGCCGGCCCTCCGGCATTGGGCAGATCGTCGATCACCATCAAGGGGAGACGCAATGCAGGTGGAACTCACAATCGCCGATTATCTTCGCCGTGGATCGTTGGTTTACGGGGACCGCGTCGGGATCATCGACGAGCCCGACCAGCCCGCGCCCCAACTCGGCGGTCCCGACGGAATCACCTACCGCAGGTTCGAGGAGTTGGCCACCGCCATGGCTGCCGGCCTCGACGATCTGGGCCTTCCGCTCGGTTCCCGGGTGGCCATGGTCTCCCACAATTCGGCCCGGCTTCTGGTTCACCTGTTCGGCACCAGCGCATTCGGGCGCATCGGGGTGCCCATCAACTATCGCCTTGGTCCAAGCGAGGTGCAATACATAGTCGACCACAGCGGCGCCGAGGTATTGATCATCGATCCCGAGCTCGAAGAGAACCTCGGCGACACCAAGGTGGCCCACCGCTTCATCGCCGGTGAGGAGTCGGATTCCCTGTTCAAGTTCGAAACCGAACCCCAACCGTGGGTTGCAGATGAGAACGCCACCGCCACCATCAACTACACGAGCGGCACCACAGCCCGACCCAAGGGCGTGGAACTGACCCATCGAAATCTGTGGATCAACGCCGCAACCTTCGGGTGGCCGACCGGGGTCAACGACCGAGACGTATACCTCCACACCTTGCCAATGTTTCACTGCAACGGCTGGGGGATGCCATACGCAATGGCCTCGGTCGGCGCGAAACAGATCGTGCTGCGCAAGGTCGACGGCCGCGAGATCCTGAGACGCGTGGAGGACCATGGCGTCACCATGCTGTGCGGTGCTCCGGCCGTGGTGGCCGCCATCCTCGATGCCGCATCCGACTGGCCAGGCGAGATTCCCGGACGCGGCCGCGTGCGGATGTGTGTGGCCGGCGCCCCGCCGCCGACTCGGACCATCGAGCGAATGGAGACCGATCTCGGTTGGGAGTTCATCCAGCTCTATGGCCTCACCGAGACCGCCCCGGTGCTCACCCTCAATCGCACACGATCCGAATGGGACCACCTCACCCCCGCGGAACGGGCCACGAAACTGGGGCGAGCCGGGGCTCCTGTTCTCGGCGTCGAAATGGCAACGACCGACGACGGAGAATTGCTCGCCCGAAGCAACGTGGTGCTGAAGAGTTACTGGAGTCAGCCCGGCGAGACTGCGAAAGCACTCGAGGGAGGCTGGTTCCACACCGGGGACGGAGGGGTCATCGACGACGAGAACTACGTCACCATCTCGGATCGCAAGAAGGATGTGATCATCACCGGCGGCGAGAACGTCTCCTCGATCGAGGTTGAGGATTGTCTTTTCGGCCACCCGGCGGTCACCGAGGTGGCGGTCATAGGCGTGCCCGATGAGAAGTGGGGCGAGACGGTCAAGGCCTTGGTGGTTCTTGTCGACGATGCCGATGTCAGCGAGCAGCAGCTGATCGACCACTGCCGCGAGCGGATGGCCCACTTCAAGTGTCCCAGATCAGTCGATGTGGTCGAGGAGCTCGCCCGCACGGCCACCGGCAAGCTGCAGAAGTTCAAGCTGCGTGCCGCCTACTGGGAGGGCCGCGAGAAGCTGGTCAACTGAGACGCGACTTCGCTCAGTCGCTCAGAGGCACACGCCAGATGATGGTGGAGCCGGCGCCGCGAGCCGACCGAATCTCGACTTCCCCGCCGAGCTTCTGGGCGCGGGCCTCGATGTTGTCGAGTCCGAGACCCGAGCGTCGACGAGAGAGGAAACCGGCGCCGTCGTCGGTCACCCGTAGACACAGCTCCTCGCCGGCGACGGCGTCGACATCGACCTCCACGTTGGAGGCGCCTGAGTGCCTGACCGCGTTGGACATCAGCTCGTTGATGACCGGCAGGAGCTCGTCGGCCGTCGTGTCGGGGACAGCAGACAGATCGCCGGTGAGGTTGAGAGCCACCTTCGGCCCACTTTCGCTCCTGAAACTGTGGACCAGTGTCTGCACGTCGGTCTGCAGTTCGGCCTCAGATGACGACAGTCGGAAGATCGTTTCGCGTATGACGTCGATCGTCTCGTCGAGGCTGCCGACCGTCTCGCTGGCTCGCTCGGCAAGGGCCTCCGGGGTTCGTGCCGCCTGGAGACGCATGCCGATGGCCAACAATCGCTGAATCACCAAGTCGTGAAGGTCGCGGCCGATGCGCTCGCGATCCTCGACCACGAACAACTCGCGGCGGTCTTGGCGGGACCGGGCCAGTTGCGCTCCCATGGCAGCCTCATTGGCCAGTGCATCGATCATCGTGAAGCAGTCGGAATCGGTCGGAAGGTCGGGTCCGTCGACCACCATCACCCGTTCGATCTTGCCCCGCACCAGAAGCGGAAACTCCACTCTGTGCAATCCGTGCTGGAGAGGTGGCGCATCTTCGTCGACCGAAATTATGGACACCGCATACTCGGGGAACAGGGTCTGCACGGCGTCGCAGACCCGACGATCGACCTCGCTGCTGGTGGGTTCCGACAGCAGATGCATCCGTATGTCACCCAGCGCCGACAAGAACCTCACTCTCAGGTCGCGTTCGGCCTCCGATGCCACTCGCTCGCGGATGTCGATGGCGTGAGCCAGCCTGTATGGCCGCCCGAACTCGGACTCGATGTTGGTTGCGTGCACGGCACACCAGACCGGGTCTCCGTTGCCGTCGATGTAGCGCTTCTCCACCGAGAAGAAGCCCTCGCGGGCCTGCTTGGCGTGCTCCTCCGCGGTCACCCGGTCGTCCGGCCAGGTGATCTCGTTGACGGTGCTGCCCACAAGATCGGGGGCGGGTCGCTGAAGCAGCTCGCACATCGCCTTGTTGACGTCGACCACACGGCGAAGTCCGGGGTCGGACAGATCCGTGATCATCATCGGCACCGGCGCCCGGTCGAAAGCCGCCCGGAACGCAGCCTCGCTGGCACGAAGCGCCTTCTCGGCCTCGAGCCGAGCGGTTATGTCGCGGGAAATGGCGATGTAGAAGTCGCTGGAATCCGGCACCGGCGACTCGACGTGATGGATGAGAATCTCGACAGGGCGGCGCTGATCATCGATGCAGATCAATTCGAACGTGCCGGTGTAGCTGTCGAGACCACCTCCCTTGAGCTGGGCAGCGATTGCGTCGAACTCGGCGCCATCGAGCCCGTCGACGATCTCCAGCGGGGTCGTGTCGAGGAGGGTTGCGGTGGTCAGCCCAGTCTGGGTTCGGGCGCCGTTGTTCACGTAGGTGATCTTCGAGTTGGGGCCGTCGAACACGAACACGCCGTCTTCGACAGAGTCGAGCGCCAACCTCGCCATCATGGTCTCGAGGTCGGATTGGATCCGCTCGGTGAGGTCTCTCACCGCCGCCATCACCAGGAACTCATCACCGGTTCCGACAGGGCCGAGGCTTACCTCGGCCGGAAACACCGTTCCGTCCTGCTTGAGGCCCATGACCTGGGCCTCGCGGGACGACATGGTGCGGCGTGTGGGCGCTTTCCCGTATCGTTCGCGCAGCGACGCGTGATCAGTCTGCGAGGTCGTGGGAATCAACGCCTCGACAGGCACACCGAAGAGTTCGCCCGGTTCGTAGCCGAACAGGCTGTGGGCCATGCTGTTGGCGTAGCCGATGCTCCCCCCGGCATCGACAATCAGAATCGCATCGGGCGCGGCGTCGAGCAGATCAAACGTGTAGGCCTCGAGGTTCATCGAGGCAGTGTTGCATGAACCGGGACGATCGCGCTCCATGACTGTGCCGCTGGCGACGACTCGGCCGGTCTACTGCTCGTCGCGCAGACGCCGGCGTTCGTCGATCCTCGCCGCGGTGGCTGCCGCCTCGGTGCGCCTCGACATGCCGAGCTTCGAGAGCAGGTTCGACACGTAGTTCTTGACCGTCTTCTCGGCGAGATACATGTCGTCGGCGATCTGGCGGTTGGAGTAGCCCTCTCCGATGAGCTCGAAGATGCGGTGTTCCTGAGGGGTGAGCGTCGCCACCCGACCCTCCTCGGTCTGCTTGAAACGCTGCAGCCCGAGCCTCACGTCGGTCTTGCCCAGGAGCTGAACCCCATTGGCGACCTTGCGGATCGACTCGATGAGTTCGTTGCTGCGAATCTGCTTCAGAACGTAGCCGGCGGCTCCGGCCATGGCGGCGTCGACCAGCGCGTGGTCGTCGGCGAAAGATGTCAGGATGAGGCAGGCCACCTCGGGGTGAAGCGACCGGATCTCGCGGCACACCTCAATCCCGTTGCCATTGCCGTCGCCCAAGCGAACATCCAGAACGGCAACGTCGGGGCTGTAACGCTCAACTCCGGCAATTGCCTCCTTGGCCGTGCCGGCTTCGGCGACGACCTCCATGTCGGGTTCTGCGTTGACCAGATCACCGACCCCGCGCCGAACTATCTCGTGGTCGTCGAGAAGAAACACCTGAATCTTGCGGCCGATTCCGGTGTCGGCGGCTTCGTCACTCATTCACTGACCTCGCTGGTTTGTGTACAACTTCGGGGACGCAACCCTCGCGACACTAGGGTCATAGGTCACACCGTCACCCTATTGTTGTGACGGATGCTGGATGCGGCGATCGAGTCGATCACTTCCGGCGTCGATTCCGGGCATCTGCATCTCGACCGATCCCTTCACCCGGGCAGCCAGCTCGACAACGATTTCCTCGGCCTCAACCCAGTCGTGGGCCCTCAGCCCGTCGTACTCGCGGTTGTAGGGCTGATCGAAGACGATCACCTCGTTACCGGCCTCACGGAGACCATCGATGTTGTGGGGGGCATCGTCGATATAGCAGTCGGCCTCCACCTCGGGCTTCGCCCCGAGGAAACAGATATCGCGATACGGAATCCGATTACGGTCGAGCCACGTGACAGTGTCGGAGATCGCGGCGGCATGGCCCCAGTTGACGTAGAGGCGGTGGGTGACCACACGGATCCACACTCCGGCATCGGACAGCCTCCAGAGAGCATCGGCCGCGCCTTCGATCATCGGCAGGTCACGGAGCATTCTGCGTTGGTTGACAGCAATCTCGTGGAGGTTGTCGAAATCACGCTGGTCGATTCCCCACTCGGCGAAGTTCCACGACCGCTCGATCGGGAGCGTCTCCGGATCGCGGCTCAACACATCGGCCACCACTTCACGGAAGCCCAACGTGTAGTCGGCCACCACGCCGTCGAGGTCGACTCCAAAAACGAATGGTCTGGACACCCTTCGAGACTGCCACACTGCAGGGATGAAACGTGGAAACCTGAGACTTGGCATCGATCTCGACGGGGTTGTGGCCGACTTCAACAGCGGCTGGATCGAACGCTACAACCGGGACTTCGGTGCCGATCTGGCTGTTGAGCAGATCGTCGAGTGGGATGCCCCCACCCGCCTCACCCACTTCTCGGGAATGAGAGAGTTCTGGAACTGGTCGCGAACCTGCGGCGAGGGCCGGAGTCTGTTTCGTCACCTGCATCCGTACGCCGATGCCCTCGAGTCGCTTCATCGGCTCCGCCGGCGGGGACACAAGATCGTGATTCTCACCACGAAGCCGAACTTCGCGGTCCACGACACCTTCGCATGGCTGGCCGACAACGAGGTTCCCACCACCGAGGTCCACATACTCGACGACAAGACATGTGTCGATTGCGATGTCTATCTTGACGACGCCGACCACAACCTGGCGGCCCTTTCCACCGCTCATCCAGATGCCACCATCTGCCGGTTCGTGAGGCCGTGGAACTCCCCGGCATCGGGCCTCGTCGATGTTCACGGCTGGACCGCGTTCCTCGATCTGTTCGACTGATCCGCTTCTTCAGCGGGGCCGCACGGCTAGTGAAATATGGCGCTCGGGTGGACCCCGTACCGCGCCCGCGTACTAGGTTGACCGGCTACCGACGTTGAACTGGAGGGTTCATGAGGATCAAGAAACTAATGGCGGTGCTGCTGGCACTTTCGTTTGTGGCCGCGGCATGCGGCGACAGCGGAAGCACCACTGCAGCACCGACCACGACCGAGGCGGCACCCGCCACCACAACCACAGCAGCACCCGCCACCACCGCAGCACCGACCACCACGGTTCAGGAGTCGATGCATCCGGACTGGCCCGAGAAGATCGTGTTCGGCTTCGTGCCCAGCCAGGATCAGGCAACCCTGCAAGACGACATCCAGCCGTTCATCGATGTTCTCACCAACGCCCTCGGGATCGAGGTGCAAGGTGTGGTCACCACCGACTACACCGGATTGGTCACCGCCATGGGCACCGGCAAGGCTGACCTCGGCGCCTTCGGCCCGTTCGGATACACCCTCGGGGCCGACCAGTTCGGCAACATGGAGGCCCTGATCCAGTCGATCCGATTCGGTTCGGCCACCTATCACGGCCAGTGGATGACCAACGACCCCAGCATCTGCAATGAGCCGCCGGTTCCCGGCACCGCTCTACAGAACGGGCCCAATGGCATCGAGCAGGTTTCCGCAATGGAAGCAGTCGCACTCCAGGTCGGCATCTACTTCGGCGACAACGGTAAGGCCGAGGGCGAGATCGTCGACGCCGGGCCCGTCTCACCCGGCTCGAGTTGCATCGGCGACGTGAGCCAGGTCAAGGGCAAGACCGTCGCGTTCACCAGTGAGAGCTCCACATCCGGATACCTCTTCCCGGCCCTCGAGCTCACACAGATGGGAATCGACCCGGCCAACGACATCACCCCGGTGTTCACCTGCGGCCATGATGCGTCGGTCACCGCCGTCTACAACGGGGACGCCGACATCGGCATCTCCTTCGACGACGCCCGGCGCACCATCCGCAAGGAGCACACCGATGTCGGCGAGAAGGACATCGTCTTCTCGATCACACCCGAGATTCCCAACGACGTGGTTGCCGTCCGCAGCGATCTGCCCCAGGACCTCAAGGACGCGATCTACAACGCGGTTGCCGACTATGTGGCCACCGATGCCGGTCAAGAAGTGTTCGACTCGGTCTACGGATGGACCTCGATCCGCCGGCCCGCCGACC
>JAJRXJ010000186.1 GCA_024276355.1 Actinomycetes bacterium
CGCCGTCGTCATGGAACGCCACGAACAGGGCGGGTTGCTCGGTTGGGATCTCGGCGCCGACGGAAACCTCAACTCCATCCTCTACTGCGATCACGGCGACTTCATCAAGATGGAGGGCCGAGAGGTCTTCAAGAAGGCCATCAGGGCCGTGGTGAAATCGGTCGGCAACGCCCTGGCCAGTGCCGAACTGGATGCATCTGATATCGATGTGTTCCTCCGCCACCAGGCCAACATTCGTATCATCGAGGCTGTCGCCAACCGAGTCGGAATCTCCATGGACAAAACCCACAACGTGATCGACCACACCGGGAACACATCATCGGCCAGCATTCCGCTGGCCATGGCGCAGGCGCAGGCCGATGGCGTACTCGTTCCGGGGGCGAAGGTCTGCATGACCGGATTCGGTGGCGGCATGACATGGGGAACGGCAATCGTCGAATGGTGAAACGATCTGTACTCATCACCGGAGGCAACCGCGGAATCGGTCTGGCCACCGCCCTGCGATTCGCCGCCGACGGACATCGCGTGGCCGTCACCTCCCGCAGCGGCGAGCCGGTTCACGACTCGCTCAAGGTGGTCAAATGTGATGTGACCGACCCTGATTCGGTCGATCGGGCCGTATCGGAGGCCGAGTCCGACCTCGGCCCAATCGAGGTTCTGGTGTCCAACGCCGGCATCACCGACGATGGCTTGGTGCTGCGCATGAAGGACGAGTCGTTCACGCGGGTCCTCGACACCAACCTCACCGGCGGCTTCCGCGTCGCCAGACGAGTGGTGAAATCGATGATGCGCGGCCGTTGGGGCCGAATTGTATTCATCTCGTCGGTCGTTGGCCTCGGCGGCCAAGCCGGCCAAGCCAACTATGCGGCATCCAAGGCCGGCCTGGTCGGTCTGGCCAGATCCCTCGCCAAGGAGTTCGCTACCAGGAACATCACCGTCAACGTTGTCGCACCCGGCCCCATACGCACCGACATGCTCGCGGAGCTCACCGATGATCAACGAGACGCAATGCTGTCGATGGTGCCCCTCGGGAGGTTGGGAGAGGCCGATGAAATTGCGGCCGCAATTCAATTCCTCGCATCCGACGAGGCCGGTTATGTGACCGGTAGCGTTCTTCCGGTCGACGGTGGACTGTCGATGGGCTGAAACACGGCCCACCATCGCAATTCCACCGGCAATCATTCGACCGGATTCATCCGAATCAACCGCCAATTCTCAGAACCTTTCAAACATGGAGACAATCAAGTGAGCGACGACAACTTCGCACGATTCACCAAATGCGCCGTCGAGGTCCTTTCGGTTGAGGAATCAGCCGTCGTACCCGAAGCGACATTCGAATCCCTCGACGCCGACAGCCTCGACCTCGTCGAACTCGTCATGGCCCTCGAGGAAGAGTTCGATGTCACTGTCGAGGAGGACGAACTGGAGGGCGTAACCACCATCAAGGCGGCGTTCGAACTCGTCACCTCCAAGCTCTGATGCAGGGCCGCCGAGTTGCGGTAACCGGGTTGGGGGTGGTCGGGCCCTGTGGTATCGGTACCGACGACTTCTTCGCCGGACTCTGCGGGGAAGCTCCCGTTGGAGAGCGACGGGTCGAAGGCTTCGATCCCGCCGACTACTTTGACAACCCCAAGGACGCCCGCCGTACCGACCGATTCGCTCAGTTTGCGGTGGCAGCCGCAGCCGAGGCGTTGGCCCAGGCCGGCGAACTCACCGCCGATCCCACCCGAACCGGAACCTTCATCGGCACCGGTGTGGGTGGTATCCAGACCCTCGAGAGTCAGATCGAGACCCGCCTCAACAAGGGTCCGCGTCGGGTATCACCGTTCCTCGTGCCCATGATGATGTCGAACGCCGCTGCGGCCACCCTGTCGATGAAATACGGCTACCAGGGCCCTTGTGAGAACACTGTCACCGCTTGTGCCGCGGGCACCCACGCCATCGGCAACGCGGCCCGCCTCATCGCATCCGGGCGATGCGATGCCGTGCTGTCCGGTGGTAGCGAGGCTCCGTTCACCGGAACCGCCGTTGCCGGTTTCAGCAACATGACCGCCTTGGCCGGCGATGGAGTGAGCACCCCATTCGACCGCGACCGGCACGGTTTCGTGATGGCCGAGGGCTGCGGCATTCTCGTTCTCGAGGAGATGGACATGGCCATCTCCCGCGGGGCCACCATTCTCGGTGAGGTTCTCGGAGCCGCCTCCACAGCTGATGCCCACCACATCACCGCTCCGGCTCCCGGCGGCGTTGGCGCCATCAACTGTATGAGACTCGCCATCGAGGATGCAGGTTTGCAACCCTCCGACATCGTCCATGTCAACGCCCATGGAACCTCCACCGGCAAGAACGACGAGGCCGAAGCCCACGCCATGGAGGCCGTGTTCGGCCTTCCCGGCCCTGCTGTCACCTCGACCAAGGGAGTCACCGGCCATGCCCTCGGAGGTGCCGGCGCCATTGAGGCGGTGGCGGTTCTTCTCTCGATGTCACACCGCCTCATTCCCCCAACTTGGGGTCACCTCAACCCCGACCCCGAGCTTCCTGCGATCGACATAGTTGCCGGCTCTCCCAGACCGTGGGAGCCAGGGCCGTCCATGTCGAACTCGTTCGGGTTCGGGGGCCACAACGGCAGCGTGGTGCTGGGGCCTCCCCCAGCGTGACCCGAGGCTGGACCAGACAGTCAGTCAGCCCGGATCGACGATCACGAACATCAGCTCACATTCGCAGGCGGGTTTCCCGCCCAAGAGAGCCCGACCGTGGCCTTTACCCGCCCGCGCCGAGAGCCTGGTCATCTCGACCTCGAGCTCGAGGGTGTCGCCCGGACCGGCCTGTCGTCTGAAACGGGCCTTGTCGAGGCCGCCGAACAGGGGCAATTTGCCGGCGTAGCGCTCATCGGTGAGGACCGCTATCGCACCCAACTGGGCGATGGCTTCGCACATCAGGACGCCCGGGAGGGTCGGTCGACCCGGGAAATGCCCGGGAAAGAAGTGTTCGTCGCCGCTCAGTCTCCACAGACCGGCGGCCGAGCGGCCCGGGTCCAGACTCGTTAGCTCATCAACGAAGAGAAACGGCTCACGATGGGGAAGAACGTCGGTTGGGTCGGGCAGATTCACAGGCTCTCCGATTCTTTGCTGGATTGAAAAGACCGACGTGGGGACGGCGTGCGCCATCCCCACGTCGTGTTCAACTCTGGAGTAATTCCGGACCGATGGCCCGGGAATCAAATCAGCTCTTGCCGGCTGCCTTGAGCTTCGACCCGACGGTGAGCTTGGTCCGAGTGCCTGCCGGCACCTGGATCTCGGCTCCCGTCTGGGGGTTGCGAGCAACCCGAGCCGAAGTGTTGGCCCGTTCGGCCTTCAGCCATCCGGTGATTGCCACCTCATTGCCGCTGCCCACCTGCTCGGCGATGGTTTCGAACATCGCATCAAGACAGGCACCGGCGTCCTTCTGGCTCACGCCGGCCTTCTCGGCCATCGCTGCCACCAGCTCGCCCTTGTTCATCCTGGAACTCCTTTTTCTTGCCACGACACTCGCGGCTCGGATAATTACACGCGACTCGAAAACGGAGTCGATGTCAAGCATTTGACCGGATCTTCACCGTGCGAGACCGTTGGAATATATGCGAAATCGACACCGGAGAGACCGCGAGGGCCAAATTACAAGCGTCCGCCCCGTCGCCAACCAACCAACCGGCTTCTCGATCTCAACTACTCCGCGTTGTGCAGAAACTCGGCTGATCGCTCGAAATGCTCCCAGATCGGGGCTCGGGCCTCTTGCGCGACATCCATCTGATCGAGAGCCGATCCCATCCTCGACAGCCACGCCTCCGCCGCCACCGAGTCGATTCGAAACGGCATGTGGCGCATGCGAAGGCGAGGGTGTCCGCGCTCTTCGCTGTAGGTCGGCGGCCCGCCCCAGTACTGGGACAGTAAACCCGCCAAATGCCGACGGGCCTCGGAGGTGTCGGTCGGGTACATGGGCGCCAACACGGCGTCGGTCTCGATGCCATCGTAGAAGCGGTCGACGAGGTCCGTGAAGAACCGGTCGCCGCCCACGATCTCATGGAGGCTTTGGGGACTCTCGGGACCGGAACTCACCCACCCGACGTTACCGGAGGCTCAGGTCAGTCCGAAGAAGCTCGACAATGCCCCGCGGAGCCGCCCCTCGTCCATGGCGCCGTTGACCACGTTGACCAGGTTCCCGTTCGAGTCGTAGAAAGCCGTGATCGGCATCCCGGTTCCGCCCAGGCTCCTCCAGAGCCCCGACCCCCCACTCTGCTGGCCGTTGATGTCCTTGGCAATCGGCCACCAGTTGGTGCCGAACTTGTCGACGAGCCGATGCCAGTCCCCGCTCTCCTGAGAGTTGACGTGGACAAAGTTGACCTGGTCACGGAACTCCGACGAAACCGCGGCGAACGCCGGCAACTCGGCCTCACATGCCGTACACCAGTCGGCGTAGAAGTTGAGCACGATGGGCTTGCCCCTGAACTCCTCGAGCTTGATGCGGCCGTCGCCACTCGGGTCATTGGCCCGCGCCGGAAGATCCCACGCCGACACGGAGGTGTCGCCGCTCTGGGATCGTGAACTGAGGATCGAGGCCCCGAGAACCCCACCGATGATCAACACGCCAAGCCCGACTATGGCGAACCACTGCAACCTCGCCTTCCGATTGGCGCGAATGGCCGCGGCTCGCCGCTCCTCAGCGGTCGGGCGCTTGCGGCGTGTCGGTGTGTGGTTCTTGTTTGCCATGTTGATTTCCCTTCGGGGTCAGCCGAGCCGGACCAAGAAGTCGAGCCCGAAGAATCGTGCGAGATGCTGGATCTGAACGGTCAGCCAGGTGAGGCGATCAAGAGTGAGGATTGCTCCGAAGATCGACAGTGAAAGCGCCGAGAACCAGGTGACGGCCCTGAGATGGCTCTTCATCACTGTGAGAGCGCCCGTGGCGCGACCGAACGCCAGGCCGGTGATCATGAACGGCAGTCCCAGTCCGGCGGCATAGATGGCCAGGAGGAGAGCTCCTCTGCTGGCCCGTCCGTCGGCCGCAGCGACGGCCAGTACTGAAGTCAGAACCGGGCCGATGCACGGCGTCCAGCCGAATCCGAACGCCACTCCCGCCACCGGGGGGGCGAAATGTCCGTATTGCGACACCTGCGGATGAAACCTGGCCTCGCGGTAGAGCC
>JAJRXJ010000187.1 GCA_024276355.1 Actinomycetes bacterium
AGGGTGGACGGTCCGGCTCGCCGCGGGTCGGGCAGGGGGTTTCCGGTGCCGAGCAGAACGACCTCCACGTCAGCTCGCCTTCGTGCCCTCGGCTGACTTCGCCAGCACCCGTTCCATCATCATGCGGGCCACCATCGGTCCGGCGTTCTGGTTCTGTCCGGTGATGAGATCTCCGTCGGCCACCACGTGGTTGGCGAGGAAGTCTCGACGCCTCGACTTCGACTCGAACCGTGCTCCCGCCTTGCGCAGCTCGGTCTCGGGGTGTTGGGGGGTCGACGAGATGCCGAGTTCGCGGACCTGTTTGTCGGTGACCGCGGTGAGTCGGCGTCCCTTCACGAATGGTTCGCCGTCGGCGTTCCTGGCCTTCAGCAGACCGAGTGGGCCATGGCACACACCCCCGAGCACCACACCCGCGGACGCGGCCTGGGTGACCTTGTCTCCGACCACCTCCGATGTGCCGAGATCGAACGCCGCGCCCCAACCGCCGGCGAAGAAGACGATGTCGTAGTCGGTGATGTCGATGAGGCCGATGCACAACGAGTCGGACACCTTCGCCCGCAGCTCGGGGTCGGCGAGAAAGCGGTCGTCGTGGGCGCATCGGAGAACCGGCTTGAGGCTCAACGGGTCGACGGGAATGTCGCCGCCGAGCGGCGAGGCCATGTCGACTTCCATGCCCGCATCGACGAACGTGTAGTAGGGAGCCGTGAACTCGGATGCGAACACGCCGGTGGGTTTGCCAATGTCGAGAGTGCCGTGGTTGGTGGCCACCACCAGAGCCCGTCGGCCTTCCAGGCGAATGTCGGTGGTGATCGGGTCGTCGGGATGCAACCCAAGGCGTTGGGCCAGGCGCCGTAGCGCTCGCACCGGTCGGGGCGGCGACTTGACGGCCATCGGCGTGCCCTCGGGGCGTGGCTCCCACGGCCAAGGCTCGTTGCGCGCCGGCACCCGTTCTGAGCGGCAGCGAATCAGCTCGGCCTCGAGATGCTCCCGAACAGCCGCGGCAGCCGGATCGTCGCAGCGGTTGACGGCCTCGACCGGATCGTCGTCGAGGTCGTAGAGCTCCCACTGGTCGGCGATCGGCACCGTGCGGTACACCGGCCCTTTCGGGGTCCGGGCCGAGAGTGTCCTCCGGCCTGGTTCGGTCCAGGTGTCGGGGTCGTCGAAGGTGCGGGCCAACTTCCAGGTGTGGCCGGCCGGATCGACCTCTACCGGCACCACGGCCACGACCGCCTCCACGTTGGTCGGGGCGTGGGGAAGCACCTTGATCTGCAGCGGGTAGGGCGCCTCGGTGCGGCCCTTTGCTCTCAGGATTGCCGACGCCGACCCGTCGCCTTCGAGCATGTTGTCGCGGGTGATGAGGTAGACCGGTCGGATGGGCCCCCCGGAGGCCGGATCGTCGATCAGTTCGGTGAGATCCCGACCCGGAAGCGGATGATTCTCGGTGTGGGTCCTCGACAGCTCGGACGCGATCTCGTCGCGATCGATGTCGGCCAGGCCGAGCAGCGTCGGCAGAAGATCCACGTGACTGGTGGGCAACGAATCGACGACCGCGGCGCTGGTGGCCCGGCTTCCGATCCGGGCGACCCGAAACGGCACACGGGTGGCCTCGTCATACACCTGGAACCACTTCTGGTGGAGGCCACCATGGGAACCGAGCAGGTCGCCGTGGTCAGAGCTGAGCACCAGAACAGCCTCGTCGCTTCCTCCGTTGGTGACCGCTCGACGCACCCGATCGATGGGGCCGTCGACGTCGTGGTGCAGGCGGTGGTAGAGACGGCGGTAGTCGTCGAGGTTGTTCTCATAGGCCCGCCGAATCAGCTTGGCCGGGCCGTATCCGCTGTAATACGCATCGCGGTAGGCGGCCTGGGTGTTGGGCTTGGTGGAGAGGTCCTCCCCATCGGTGGGCGACGGCGGTACGGGCGGAGGCGGGGCCAACGACGGCGTGACCGACATGCGGGCGCGCATGAACAGCGGCCACAACACGATGTCGTGGGGGTTGACGAACGAGCACACCAACAGGAACGGTCGCATTGCGTCGGCATCGCCCTCAGCCCGGCGCCGGTATCGATCCTCGAGCCAGGCCACGACCCGGTCGGCGATCAGCGGATCACGGATGAATCCGGAATTGCCGACCCATGCACCGTGGGGCTCGGGACCAACCCATCCGCTGAAGCCGAACTCGTCGAGTGGATCGGCGTCGAGATAGGCCTGAACGGCCGATGGGATCGGAGCGCCGGTGGCGGTGTTGGTGGGGATCACCTTGCCGTCGACCATCAGGTCGGCGTGGCTCACATGCCACTTGCCGTCGTAGTGGGTGTCGTATCCGGCGGCCCTGAACCAGTGGCCCATGGTGGGCACTTCATTGGGGCGGAGCCATCTCATGCGAGTGTCGGTGGCCAGCTTGCCCAAGCCGTCGGTCTGACTGACGCCGTGGACATCGGGATACTGGCCGGTGAGCAGGCAGGGCCGGCTGGGCACGCAGGCCAGCGAGGCCACATAGTGTCGGCGGAAGTCGATGCCGTTGTCGGTGAACCAGCGTCGACCGGTGAGATGCTCGTTGCGCCACGCGGCGATCTCGGGACTTTCGTAGCTCGGCGCGGCGCGTTCCTCGTCGGTGAGGATGAGGATCACATCGGGCTTGGGGGTGGTGGTCATTCGATGCCTCGGGGTGGGGTGAGCAGTCGGCCTAGCGCGGTCCTCAGGACCTCCGCCGTGTCGGCCCGACTTAGTTGGTTGGACTGTCGAAGCAGCTCGACCGAGTCGAGCGAACACATGGTGTGGATGGCGCGTGATATCGCATCTCGCTCATGCGGATCAAGATTGGCGAGTTCGGTGGCGAACTGTTCGTTGACCTGACGATCAAGTCGGGCACGGTCGGCGGCGAGGCGTTCCTCGAGCAGAGGCTGGAAAGGGGCCCTGACCCGGGTGACCCGCACGATGGGGGCCACGGCGTCGTAGAGCTCGAGACGGGTGTCGATCAACGCGTCGATGCGTTCGGTGAGCGATCCCTTTCCGAGATCGTCGATCTCCAGGAGGTGGGCCACCGAGGCCGCGTGGCGTTCGATCGACACGCGGCAGAGTTGATCAAGGTCTTCGAAGTATCTGAAAACGCTGCGGTGGGACACCCCGGAGCGTTCGGCCACCTGGGCCGCGGAGGGTGCCAGCTCGCCCTCTCGGAAAAGGTCGAGAAGCGCGTCGACCACCTTATCGCGGTTGGCGTCGCGGCGGGCGTGGCGGCCATCGACAGCGATGGTCACCGATGCCCCGGTGCCATGTAGAACCAGATCGGGAAGGCCGCACCAGCTTCTCGAATGGCGCTCCGAGCGGCGAGGACGGTCTTGCCGGCCTCCGTTTGCTCGTAGAACCATGCCTCCGCGGCGCGACCCCCGGGAGCGGGACCGTCGGCCAGTTGGATGGATGCTTCCTCGTAGTAGGTGCGAATGTCGTGGACCAGTTCGATGGTGTTGCCTCCGGGAAGATCGACGCTCTTCCAATCGGCACCGTCGGCGATCTGCTGCAGTGCCCCGAGGGCAGCGGGCACGCCGTCGGCGTCGATCGCCCGGCCCACCGAGCTGACGCCACGCGCCGCCAACGCGCGGTCGTAGGCCCGGCGCAGCCCGTTGGCCTCGTCGACACACGCCGGAAGGGAGGGGTCGAACCGCGGGGGCATCGCGCAGGCAAGGGACTCGGCTGATTCCTCGATGACCACCGGATGGTCGACGAGAACCGGACCCTCCTCGGCGGCGAGCAGTGCGAACGCGCGGGTGAGCACGTCGTGTTGGAACTCGGCGTCGGAGGGCCGGCCGAGAGGTCGACCGAGGGGAAACTCGCAGTAGAGGGCGCGGGGTGGATGCATCTTCTCGACCACGGGACGCATGGAGGCCAACACGATGGTGGCGAGTCCCCGAGCCTCGAAGACATGGGCGAGCGTACTCACGGTACGCGTACAGAGAGGTCAAACAGGTGTGAGCAGGACCACATCGACGCCGTCATCGGCGAGCACCTTGGCCGCGGCCGGCCCCGAGTCGAGCCTGACGGTGGCCACATCGTCGGGCTGGTTGCCTGCGAAGGCCAGATGGTTGGCGGCCACGCTGCCGATGACGCCTCTCCGCTCGAGTTCGAACAGCCTGTCGATCGGGTAGACGACGTTGAGGTCGATGGCGAACCCGGAGCGGTCGAAGTTGGGGCTCCAGTGGCCCATCACCAAGTCGCGCGCGTCGCTCGGGAAGCTGCGGAAGCTGGTGTCGCCCTGGGTGAACCCGTCGTCGCCCGAGCGGTGAAGCGCCGCCGAGGTGACGATGGCGACGCGCGCCTCGGCAAGAGCGGGCGGGGGGACAAAGGCAGTATCGGCGAACTCGGGCACCGGAAGGTTGGAGGCGTAATCGCGCATCACCTGATCACCGGACATGTCTCCCCCTCGGTTGAACTGCCCGAAACATACAACTGTCATAGTGACTGACACAACTGTGTGTCGCCGGACGATCTATCATGCGGCTCCGGCCCACGGCCGGAGCCCCCGATTCCCACACAAGGTGACCCATGAAGAACAACCTCGGCCTGTTCGTGACCAAGCGAGCGTTGCTCAACCCCGACATGGAAGCGGTCGTCGATATCGCCGGCGGGCGTCGCTTCACCTACCCGCAACTCAACGAACGCTGCAACAGATTGGCCAACGGACTCACCTCGGCGGGCCTCGTCAAGGGTGACCGCGTGGCCACACTGCTCATGAACGGTCCCGAGTTCATCGAGACCTTCTTCGGCACCGCCAAGATCGGCGGCGTGATCGTGGCCCTCAACTGGCGTCTGGTGGCCGACGAACTCTCGTTCATACTCACCGACAGCGGCGCCCAGACCATGGTGTTCGATTCGGCGTTCAGCGAGGTCGTCTCCGAACTCCACTCACGGGGTTCCGATGGCACTCAGGTCACCCGTTGGATCCACGTGGGAGACGTGGCCGAACGACCCGATTTCGCGATCGGCTACGACGACCTCCTGACCAGGGCATCGACCGACGAACCCGAGTGTGCAGCGTCGGGTTCCGACCTCATGTTCATCATGTACACCTCGGGCACCACCGGCCTGCCCAAGGGTGTGATGCACTCCCACGACACCGCAATCTGGTCGGTCATCACCGCCAACGCCACCGCCGATGTGAGATACGGCGACCGCTACGTGATCAGTCTGCCGCTGTTCCACGTCGGGGCCCTCAACCCGTTGATGAGCATCTTCCACAAGGGCGGCACCGCGGTGATCATGCGCGACTTCGACCCCACCAAGATCTGGGAGGTGTTCCGCGATGAGAAGATCACCGTCACGCTGGCGGTGCCGGCGATGCTCAACTTCATGCTTCTCACCTTCGATGCCGAGGCCCACGACATTTCCATGCTGCGCTGGATCATGAGCGGCGCGGCCCCCGTGCCGGTCGCACTTATCGAGAAGTACTCGGCAATGGGCATCGAGATCCATCAGGTCTACGGGCTCACCGAGACCGGCGGGCCGGCGTGCCTCATCTCTCCCGAGGATTCGATCAGCCATGCGGGTTCCACCGGCAAGGCGTTCTTCCACACCGACGTCAAGATCGTCGACGACAACGGTCAACTCGCCGGGGCCGGCGAGCCGGGTGAAGTGCTGATTCGCGGGCCCCACATCATGGTGGGTTACTGGAACCGTCCGGAGGCCACCGCCGAGGCGCTGGTCGACGGTTGGCTCAAGAGCGGCGACGTGGCCGTGATGGACGCCGACGGTTTCGTCTACATCCAGGACCGCGTGAAGGACATGATCATCTCCGGCGGAGAAAACGTCTACCCCGCTGAGATAGAAAACGTGATCCACGGCCTCGACGGGGTGGCCGATGTGGCGGTGATCGGCAAGCCCTCGGAGAAGTGGGGAGAGACACCGCTGGCCATCATCGTGAAGTCCGACCCCGACCTCACCGCCGAGCAGGTGCTGGCATGGTGCGACGGCAAGCTGGCCCGCTTCAAGCAGCCCCGGGAAGTCGAATTCACCGATGCCATCCCCCGTAACCCCACCGGCAAGATCCTCAAGCGACTTTTGCGCGACGAATTCCTGAGCTAGACCGCCGGGGCTTCGGTCCGGCTCGACAGCCAGGCACCGGTCAACACGATGAGGGTGCCGGCCACCGAGGTCAAGGCGATCGTCTCGTCGCGAAACGCCACACCCAAACCGATCGACACCACCGGGATCACGTAGGTGATAACGGAGGTTCGCACCGGTCCGACCCGGCCTGTGAGCGTGGCCGCCATGGCGAACGCCACCCCGGTTCCACCAGCACCGAGAACGAAACAGGCGATCATCGGACCCCACGCAAAATGCGACGACGGCAAACCCACCGCGGCATACGGCAGCGACATGACCGTCGCGAAACCGAGGGCCCGCGAGATCACCGGCAGCGATCCGTAGCGGTGCTGCAACGGGCCGGCGATGTTGACAGCGATCCCATATGAGGCGACCGCCACCACAACCAGGACCACACCGACTGCGCTGGTGCCCGCACCGGTGGATGCCGGGACGCCGATCAGAAGCACCCCGATGATGCCCACACCCACGCCGAACAGCCGCCGCGAACCTGTGTTCACCGAGAAGAGCTTCCATGAGATCAGCACGGTCATCAGGGGCATGGCGCTGTTGAGCATTCCGGCCATCGACGAATCGATCCACTGCTCGGCTATGGGAAACAAGGTGAGCGGGAAGGCCATCCATGTGAAGCCCAGAACCGCGATGGGCAGCAGATCGGTGCGATCGACCCGCCGACGCGATCCGGGCATGGCGGCCACCGTCACGAAACCGAATGACACCCTCAGAAACGTGACCACGCCGGGAGAGAACGCGTCGAGTCCGATGGCCATGAAGAGAAACGATGCCCCCCAAATCCCGGCCGTACCGATCAACAACCCCCAGTCGAGCGCGGCCATCGGCTTCTCGCTGGTGGTTGCTTGTGATAATCGCGTGCCCATCGTCGGCACGCTAGGGCACACTGTGTGATGCGCGGCGCCACGATCCCCGAACCAACCACAGGGCGCGTAAGCCGAACCGTGCACGTCGGCCTGTTCGCGATCGCCGCATCCATCGGAATGGTGTTCGCCCTGCTCGCCGAGATTCAGGACGCCCATGGGCTCAGCA
>JAJRXJ010000188.1 GCA_024276355.1 Actinomycetes bacterium
CCCACACTGGGGGAGGTACTCGAGGAGATGATCGAGCACGCCGAGTTGCTGTGTGACTGGATGGGCGAGCCAAACGGAATTCGCGACTTTCGAAAACACACCGGTTGGTATCTGAAGGGATTCCCGATCGGCTCGCGGGTACGCCACCTGCTCAACCAGATCGACTCACTCGACAATCTTCGGACGGTGGCGGGCGGCTTGGACCGCTCCATCGCGTTCCCCGATGGCGCGATGCGGATCGTGCGCGGTCACCATGGATCAGCGAAAGCGGTCCAACTTCCCGAGGGTTGGCTCGATCGTCGCGACGACCTGGTCGAACTGTCGGCCGACGCCGATTCGCTTGTGTCAGGTGGCTGATGTTGGTACCGCCGGCACCACGATCGGCCCGGCGGCGTCGTCGATGATCATCACCTTCGCGCCGAAATGCTCCGAGATGTTGGCCTCGGTCAGCACCTCACGAGCCGACCCGGAGGCCACCACCCGTCCCCCGGCCAGCATGGCCAGATGGTCGCCGTAGCGGCCGGCAAGCGTGAGGTCGTGTTGGGTGGCAAGGATCGCTATCCCGGATTCGCGGCGAAGCTGGTCGACCAACTCGAGGACATCTTGTTGATGCCCGAGGTCGAGTGCGCTGGTGGGCTCGTCGAGCAACAGCAGATCGGCTTCTTGCGACAGTGCCCGGGCCAGCACCACACGCTGGCGCTCGCCGCCCGACAGTGACCCGACCTCCCGCCCTGCGAAGCGCGACAGGTCGAGGCGACTGATCACGCTTCCGACCACCGCCCGATCGTGGCGCGACTCGGCAGAGAAAACTCCACGATGAGGGGTGCGGCCCAGCATGACGTAGTCGACGACGGTCATGCCGGGCGGGATCACGGGAATCTGTGGCACAAGGGCCACCGCACGAGCCCGCTCACGAATCGAAAGGTCGACCCTGCCTGCGATCTCCACGAGCCCGTCGTTGTCGAGCCCACCGATGATCGCTCGCAGAAGGCTGGTCTTTCCGGCCCCGTTCGGGCCGACGATGGTGGTCCAACCACCAGCTGACACGGCGATGTCGACGCCGTCGAGGACTACGTCGGCGCCGTATCTCACGGTGACACCCTCCGCCCGCAGAACCGGGGTCACCAGGCTCTCCTCGACGAGGTACGCAGGACAACCACGAAGAACGGTGCTCCGATGAACGCAGTGACAACCCCGATCGGTAGCTCGGCCGGGCTGATCATGGTTCTGGCCAGCAGATCGGCCGACACCATGAACGCGCCACCCACCAGAATGCTCATGGGCAGTACCGCCTTGTGGCCGACGCCAACCAGCAGGCGCACGGCGTGGGGAACGATGATCCCCACGAAACCGATGAGGCCGCTCACCGAAACTGCAGCTGCCGCCCCCAGGGACGAAACCACCACCACGACCGCTCTGATCCGTCGGGGATCAAGCCCGAGGCTGGCGGCCTCCTCATCGCCGACCGACAACACGTCGAGTGCGTGGCTGTAGCGGATGACCACCACGCAGGTGATGACGAAATAGGGGGCCAGCAGGGTGACCTCTCCCCAGCCGGAGGTGGCCAGCCGGCCGAGAATCCATGAGTAGACCTCGCGGATCACGTCGCTGTGGCGCTGCAACACGTAGGTCTGAAGGGCCGTCAGAAAACTCGCGACCGCCACCCCCGCCAGCACCAGCGACACGGTGGAGCGGCCGCCTATGTTTCCCGCGGCGTACGAGATCGCAACCGCGGCCAACGCTCCGGCGAAAGCCGCCAACGGAACCGCATCCACGAGCCCGGTGCCGCTGCCGACCCCGGAGACGATCGCCAGCGTGGCGCCCAGGCCCGCCCCGGCTGCGATACCGAGAAGATACGGATCGACGAGCGGGTTGCGGAACGCGCCCTGATAGGCGGCACCGGTGAGCGACAGGATCGAACCGACGAGCAACCCGAGCACCACACGAGGCAGCCGAATCTGGGTGACTATCGCCGACTGAGCGGGACTGAGCCCGGAGTTGATTCTGACGCCTGGCACCTGATCGAGTATCTCCCTCAACGCATCGAGCCAGCCGATCGAAGCCGGACCAATGGTGACCCCGGCCAGCACCGACGCCCCGAGACCGAGCCAGGCGACCGCGAACCAGCCGATGGGGAAACGCCTCGCCTCCACGACGAAGTGCTCCGCATCGACTGATCCGAGGCCGTCGATCATGTCAGCCGGCCACCGACAGGCTCTCCAGCGCAGCCGCGATGCTTTCGGCCAACTGCACGATGCGGGGACTCCAGCGGGAGGCAATGTCGTCATTGAGAATGATGACGCTGCCCTTCTTCACCGCGGTGATCGTGTCCCAGCCCGGACGGGCCGACACGCTCTCGATGGTCTCGCCGCTGTAGAGCGAATCCGCCAGAAAGATCAGGTCCGGGTTGGCGTCGATGATGTATTCGTTGCTGAGTTGGGGGAATCCGAAAGCCGACCCGTCTGGATCGGCTGCATCGGCGATGTTCTCCAGGCCGAACAGGTTGTAGATCTCGCCTATGAACGTCGACGAGGTGGCGGTGGAAAGGGTGCTGTCGTCTTCCCGCAGCAGCCTGCCACCCGCTTCTTCCAGCGTGATATCGTCGAAACCGAAAATGGCTTTTGGGATGTAGTCGTGCAGGGAGCGGCAGTAG
>JAJRXJ010000008.1 GCA_024276355.1 Actinomycetes bacterium
GATCAGGTCGACGTCCTCGCCCCATCTCATATCGGGATCGAATCCACCCACCGCCTCGATGGCGACGGTGCGGGCCACCAACGCGGCGGTGGGCACGTAGGAAATGGTCCGGCCGGGACCAACATTCCCTGGGTCCTCGCCAAGATCGAGTGGACTGTGGAAACGTTCGTGTGCGGCCAGCAAACCCGAACCCCTGCGGCTCCTGACCCGGGGGGCCACCGCAACCACCACCGGATCGTCAAAGTGACCACACAGGCCCGAGAGCCAACCCGACCTGACCTCGAGGTCAGAATCGACAAAGGCCACGAACTCGCTTGTGATCGAGTCCATCCCGGTGACGCGGGCCGCCCCCGGGCCGCCGTTGTCGGGCCTGCGTATGTACTCGGCTCCGTGATCGCGGGCCACGCGTCGGTGGGACACTGCATCGGAGGAAGCGTCGTCGACCACCACAACCGGGGTGTCTCCCAGCGCCCGTAGGCAGCGGTCAAGACCGTCGACGTTGTCGCGCACCGGCACGATCACGGTCACGTCGAGCGGCCGGACGGCAATCGGACGGGGATGGGCCATGCCCGCGTCGAGTAGTCGACGCGCCAACCTTCGGTGCGCTGAGTCGGCCCCCAGTGGATCACCGTCGGACCACGAATCAACCAGGTCGGCACCGGTGGCCGACAGCCTCATGATTCGTAGCGGCGAACCCCCGATTAGAATGCGGCCACGGTCGACGCGGCGCACGGATTCGTCGATGCGGATGCCAAAGCCGGCTGGTGGCAGCATGTCGGTCACGGTTCGGACGGTAGCGCCGCCATCCCCTACTCTTCCCGGATGCATGATCTCGTGATCCGAAACGGCACTCTCATCGACGGTTCCGGTTCCGACGCCCGTCGAGCCGATATCGCCATCAGCGGCTCGGTCATCGCCGATGTGGGCGACGATGTGGGGTCGGGTCGGCGGACCATCGACGCCGACGGAATGCTGGTCACTCCGGGGTTCGTCGACATGCACACCCATTACGACGCCCAGGCCACCTGGGACCCCGAACTCACCCCGTCCGGATGGCATGGGGTCACCACCGCGGTGATGGGCAACTGCGGAGTGGGTTTCGCACCGGCCGACCCGAGTCGCCACGACTGGCTGATCGAACTCATGGAAGGGGTGGAGGACATCCCGGGGGCTGCCCTCCACGAAGGGATCTCGTGGGAGTGGGAGTCGTTCCCCGAGTATCTCGATGCCCTCTCGTCACGAGAATGGGTGCTCGACGTGGGCACCCAGATGCCCCACGGTGCGCTGCGGGCCTACGTGATGGGCGAACGGGCCACCGACGACTCGACCTCCGACGACATCGATCGGATGGCGGCCCTCACTCGGCAGGCCCTCGAGGCCGGCGCGTTGGGGTTCTCGACCTCACGGACCCCGTTGCACCGCTCGGTCGACGGCGAGCTCGTACCCGGCACCTTCGCGGCCCCGGACGAACTGCTTCGGATCGCGGCTGCGATGAAGGCCGCCGGCCACGGGGTGTTCCAGTGCGCATTGCATCATCCGGAGGTTCCCGACTCCGTTTCCTGGTTGCGGTCGATCGCCGAGATCACCGAACGCCCGGTGATCTTCAATCTGAACCAACCCGACACCCACCCCGAGCTCTGGCGGGAGGAGATCGCCCTGCTCGAAGAGGCCCATGCCGATGGCCTTCAACTGCTGGCCCAGATTCCGGGCCGACCCGTCGGGATCCTCGAGTCGTGGCCGTCCACCGCCCACCCGTTCATGCTGTGCCCCACATGGGGTCTCATCGCCCAGGTTCCCGCCGATCAGCGCATCGCCGAGCTCCGCAAGCCCGAGGTTCGGGCCAATCTCATATCCGAGGCACCGGCCGTGTGGAGCGACTTCGTCACATTCATCACCCGCACCTGGGACAAGCTCTATCCGTTTGCCGGCGAGGCCGACTACGAGCCCGACCCGTTCGAGAGCGTCGCCGCGATCGCCCAGCGACTCGGTCTCACTCCCGAGGAAGTGGCCTACGACCATCTGATGACCAACGACGGCCGCGGATTGCTCTACTTCCCGCTGTTCAACTACGCCCACCACAACATCGACCATCTGTGGGAGATGCATCAGCATCCGCTCACCCGCATGGGGCTGGCTGACGGTGGCGCCCATTGTGGAACCATGGCCGATGGGGGCATGCCCACCTTCATGCTCCAGTTCTGGGCGCGTGATCGGGCCCGCGGAGAGCATCTTCCCCTCGAGTTGTTGGTCCATCGCCAGACCCGACAGACCGCCGAGCTGTACGGACTGCTCGATCGCGGTTTGGTTGCGCCCGGAATGCGCGCCGACATCAACGTGATCGACTTCGATCGGCTGTCGGTGGAGCTCCCCCACCTCGAGGGTGACCTTCCAACTGGGGCGAACCGCTACGTGCAGCGGGCCAGCGGCTACCGCGCCACCGTGTGCCGCGGCGCGGTCACAGTGGTCGACGACGAGTTCACCGGCGAACGCCCCGGTCGCCTCCTCCGCGGCCCCCAACCCGCATGACCCCCCACCCACACCCACCCGCTTTTCTGACCGCGGAGGACTGATAGTGACACCCCCGAGGTCACAAAAGCTCAACCTTTGCTTTTCTGACCGCGGAGGACTGATAGTGACGCCCCCGAGGTCACAAAAGCTGGGTCGGGGCGCAGGGATCGGGGCGGGGCGGGCGGAAGAACCGGGCGGGCTTACCGTCTGTGGAGTTTCCAGACGTATTCGCTCGGCCAGCGGCGGGCCCAATCGGCTGAGACATTGAACTCCGTGCCTTTGGACGACGCGGGAGCTCGGGGTTCGCGGAAGTCGTCAATCAGGAATCCAATCTCGCGAAACAACTTCACCCACCCTGATATCGACGGGCAGAACTCGATACCGCCGGGATCGTCTTCAACCTCCGTCCAGTCGAATCGACCAAGTTCGAACCATGGATGTTGGAGACTCGTCAACACATCCGAGCCGTCGGGTGGTGTGCAACAAGCGGCCATCGGATGGTTCCCGAGAAACGCCAGCACGCCTCCGGGCCGAAGCACCCGATGGGCCTCGGCCAACCAAGCGCTCGGCTCGCACCAGATCGAAGCGCCGTATTCGCTAACCGCGAAGTCGAAGGAGTCGTCAGGCCAGGGCAGCGACTCGGCATTGCCGTGGCGAAAATCGACCTCGATGTCATGTTCGGCAGCGAGGCGGCGTGCCGTTGCCAGCTGCCGATTCGAGTTGTCTATGGCGCTCACGGACGCTCCGCGTCTGACCATCCAAGCCGACACATAGCCGGTTCCACAGCCCAGTTCGACGGCATCGAGGCCTGTCATGTCTCCCGGAAGCATCGCGATTTCGGCTTCCGGGACATGCCACCGTCCCCACGCCGGCTCCTCCCGGGCCCATGCAATCTCACCGCGTTCGACCCACTCGTCGGCCATCTCATCCCAATACCGTCGATTCTCGGCAACGTGCCCCGGCAGACCCTTGTTCATCCCACGACGCTAGACGCGAAGTCCTCCTTGCTGGTTTTGTGAACGTTTGGAGTCCCAAACGGGACTCCAAACGTTCACAAAACCAGCAAGGAGGACAGGGTTGGGGGGAGGTCGGAGGGGCCGGAGACGGTCGACAGGCGGGCGCCGGTCGAGGCGGCGAAAGCGCGGGCATCGTCGGCGTCGTCGGCCGGGGCGACGATGCACAGCTCCTGATGACGACGGGCCGCCGCCACCGCGTCTCCACCTGTGGTGGCTCGACAATCCGACAACAGCAGCGTGATCTGACGCTTGGCGCTCGACCTGGCCAACTGGTCTCGGGCCGAATCGAGAGCCGACGCCAGATCGGTGGTGCCGTGACCCTGCAGGCGAAGCACGTCGTCGACAACCGCACCGGCAGGACGATGACGCTCCTGAGACTTCACAGCCACGACCTTCTCTCCGAACGCCAGCACCGACCAGTCAGATGGTGCCCGCCAGGCGCAGGCCGCGGCGCACACCGCGGCCGTGGCGAGACGGTGACCGCTCATCGAACCGCTGCGGTCGACCACCAACGCAATGGCGGTGGCCGGGCGCCGCCAGGCCCTGACCCGGAGGGCATTCACCGACACCGGCTCCGCGGACGCGCCGGCACGCACTATCTCGTCGAGGCTGGCGTCGAGATCGAGATCACCGTCGGATCGGTCGGCCGGGAGGCTCTGCATGCGACCCAGGCCACGAGCCGAAACCGGCCCCGACCGAGCCACGTCGAGGACCAGTCGCCCGGCGAGCTTGGCCGCGAGCGCGGCCAGTCGACGGTCGGTGGCACCGCTCATGGTGGCCAACATTTCGAGGGCGGCGTCGAGATCCTCTTGTGTGAGCTCGGCCAAAGCATCGTCGTCTATCTCGCCGAGCTCCGGGCTCAGCTCGGCGAACCTCGGATCCTGCGACATCTCGCGACGGGACTTCGTGCTTCGCCGCTCGCTCTCGAGTTGCTCGCGGGCGGCATCACCCTCGAGAGTCAGTGAGGTGCCGTCGGCGCCCCGCTCGGGGCTGGGAGTTTTGGGTCGTCGCCCCTGTCTCCCGACTCGATCACGAAGGCCCACAGCTCACGGATGACATCCTCGGGTGTGCGGTCTCCGCCCTCATGGAGCCGGATGCGGCCCGACAGGGCCACCAGCGCCGCGTCGAGACCGACGTCGGGATCATCGATCGCCCGGCCACGGATCACGGCCAGACGCCTGGCCACCTCTACCTGGTCGATGGCGCCGCGTACCGACGATCCCACCCGAATGTCGGGATGATCGCGGGTGAGCCGGGTGACCGCCACGGCGCGCTCCCGGAGTCGACCCTCTGGGACCCCCGCCCTTTGCTCGACGATGTTCTCCTCGTCGGCGGCCGTTTGGTAGTCCATGGTGATTCGACATATGCGGTCGTAGATCGCGCCCGCAACCCGGGAGGTTCCGATGTTGTCGAAGGGGTTCATCGCGGCCACTATCCGGAATCCGTCGGCCGCCACCACCCGGCCTATCCGGGGGACGTTGAGCTCGCCCTCCGACATCACCGTTATGAGCAGGTTTACCGTCTCCTCCGGCACCCGGTTGAGTTCCTCGACGTAGAGCAGCGAACCCTCCCGCAACGCCTCGACCAGCGGGCCGTCGACGAACACGTCGGGGACGTAGCCCTCGGCGATGACACGCGACGGGTCGAACTGGCCGGCGAGCCGGGCCGGTGTGAGTTCGGCGTTGCCTTCGACGAACACGAAACCGCGATGGGCGGCGTCGGCCGCAGCCCGCAGCATCGTCGACTTGCCCGTGCCCGGCGGACCCTCGAGCAGGACGTGGCGGCCCGCCGCCAGCGAGGCCAGGAGGAGCTCAAGCTCGCGGCGACGCCCGACGATCTCCCGGTCGAGCGCGTCGAGGACACTGCGATCATCGAGTGAGGTCATGAGAGAGGCTCAGTCGAAGGTGATGACGCCACGGATGTTCTTGTTGGCCATCATGTCGGCGTAGCCCTCGTTGACCTGGTCGAGGGTGTAGGTGTTGGTGATCATCTCGTCGAGCTTGAGCTGGCCGGCCTGATACATCGACAGCAGGTTGGGGATCTCCTTGCGGGGCGAGGTGGAACCGAACAGGCAACCCTTGAGTTCCTGGTTCATCATGGCGAACGCGAACAGGTTGAGCGACACGTCCATGCTGGCCTCGTTGGCGACGGCGGTGGCCACCACGGTGCCGCCCTTGCGGGTGAGGAACTGCGCCGGGAGGATCATCTCGCCGGTGAGCTCCCCCGGGGTGAGGATGGTGCTGTCGGCCATGACGCCCATGGTGAGTTCGCCGACAAGGGCGGTGGCTTCCTCCATGGACACGGCGGTGTGGGTGGCTCCGAAGTTCATGGAACTCTCACGCTTGAACTCGGACGGATCGACGGCGATCACGTTCTTGGCGCCGGCCGCGTGGGCCCCCTGCACCGCCGACATTCCGACGCCGCCGCAGCCGACCACCACGACGGTGTCGCCGGCGGTGACATCGGCGCGGTTGACCGCCGAGCCGTAACCGGTGGTGACGCCGCAGCTCACGAGAGCGGCCGGCCCGGCGGGGATGTCCTTTTCGATCTTGATGGCGCTGTCGACGCTCAGCACCATGTGTTCGGCGAAGGTGCCGAGCTTGAGCAGCGGGGTGATGTCCTCGCCCGAACCGGAGTGGTGGCGGAACCCTCCGGCCATCATTCCCGGTTCGAGCAGATGGGCACCGAGATCACAGAGATTCTGCATGCCACGGGCGCACCAGGTGCACTTGCCGCACGACGGGATGAACGAACACGCCACGTGGTCGCCCACCTCGAACTCGGTGACTCCCTCGCCGAGCGCGATGACCTCACCGGCGCCCTCGTGGCCGCCCACGACCGGCAACGGCACGGTCATGGAACCGTTGTGGGCATGTTCGTCGGAGTGGCACATGCCGGCGGCCAGGGTTTTGACCAGGATCTCGCGGGGCTGGGGATCGTCGAGCTCGATCTCTTCGACGCTCCATGGGGCGTTCACTTCTCGCAGCACCGCAGCTCTGGTCTTCATGGCAACACCTTCCCGAGGCTTCAACCGGCATCGATCATCCGGACGCCGCGAAGGTAGCAGTGACCACTGACGTTGTCAGTCCGAGACGGGGCGCCGACGTATTGGACGACCCGCTCGGGTCAGGGGGTGGCGGTCATTCCACCGTCGACGGCGATGACCGCGCCGGTGATCGCGGACGCGTCTGCCGAGCACAGCCAGGCGATTGTCGACGCCACCTCGGCCGGTTCGATCAACCGACCGAGCGGCTGCTGGTGAACAACGAAATCCTCCGGCCCGGCAAGGTCGTAGATCTTCGCCGAGGCGTCCAGCACGGAGGTTCGGGTGGAACCGGGAGAGACGGCGTTGGCGGTGACGCCGGTGCCGGCAAGGTCGGCGGCCAGCGACCTGACCA
>JAJRXJ010000189.1 GCA_024276355.1 Actinomycetes bacterium
CGCTGTTCTTCCGAGTCGAGGATGCGCTGAGGCTCGGTGCCGACGCCGTGGTGGTCACCGCTCTGCCGGGCTGCGACAAGGAAGAATCAACGCTGGCCAACCTCTCGACCATGGCCCGCGAGGCCCACCGCTGGGGGATGCCGGTTCTGGGAGAAATGGTGCCGGGCGGCTTCAACAGCGCACCCGAACTCCGCTCCGTCGACAGCATCGCCCTCGCGGCCCGCCTCGGAGCCGAACTCGGAGCCGACTTCATCAAGGCTCCCTACAGGCCCGGATACGAAGAGGTCACCTCGGCCACTTACGTGCCGGTGGTGATCCTGGGCGGTGCCAAGACCGGCAGCGAACGCGACATGCTCACCGACATCAAGGCATCGATCGATGCCGGCGGGGCCGGTGTGGCCATCGGCCGAAACGTGTTCCAGAGCTCCGACCCGGCTGCCATGACCGCCGCCATCGTGGCGATCGTCCACGGTGGGGCGAGCGTCGACGAGGCCATGGCGCTCATGCCATCCCAAGACTGACAACGCCGGTCAGGCCCGCACCGGCATGAACCGCCGAGCAACGATCGGAATCGACGTCGGCACCACAACCGTGAAAGCGGTTGTCGCCGACGACGATCTCCGCGTCGTCGGCCGCGGATCATCAGCCGTCCTCAACATGCGAACCGACCAGTCGGGCCGCTCCGAGGAATCTGCCGACCAGATTCTCGACTGCGTGACCGAAGCGGTAGCGGCCGCGCTCGCGAACGCCCCGGTGGATGTCGAACCAACCGCACTGGCCGTCGCGTCCCAGAGTGGCTCCATCGTCGGCCTGGACACCGACGGCTCACCCACCGGGCCCCTGATCACCTGGATGGACGTGCGAAGCTCCGGGATTGTTCAGGGTTGGCTTCGATCGGACACCGCCGAGGCGATCCGGGCGGTGAGTGGATGGAACCCCGGAACCGGGCTGGGCCTGTCAACCCTCGCTTGGATCCACGCCCGGCAAAGCAGATATCCCCAAGTGGCGAAATGGGGAGGAGCCGACACCCTCGTCACCGCCTTCCTCACCGGTACCGTCGCCACCAACCCATCCAACGCAGCTGCCATGCAACTCCTCGACGCCACCGGCGGCGGTTGGAGCCCATACCTGTGCGGTCTCGCGGGAGTGGCCCCCGATCGGTTGCCGACCTTGATCCCATCCGGGGCGATCATGGGGCGAATCACCGATTCTGCGGCCGCGAGATGTCGATTGCCGGTTGACCTCCCGGTTGTATCCGGCGGCCACGACCAGACGTGCGCGGCCTTCGCCCTTGATGTTGTCGAACCGGGCAATGTTCTTCTGGGAGCGGGCACCGCATGGGTGATCACCACGGTCGCCAAGCCATCCGACTACCGGGCCATCCCGGTCCGATACAACGTGAGTCGTCACGTCGTACCCGATCGACTGACGGCATCCGAATACATCGGTGGGATGGGAGCCGACTACGAGACGTGGGTCTCCAGGACCCACGATCACTCGGGTGGTCCCGATACGAGTCGCGCTGCGATGTTCGCCCGGGTGGAATCCGACATCAGGGCCGACAACCCCCGGGGTCGTCAGGCCCGTGAGATCATGCGCCGGTCCGCGGAGCTGGTGCGCGACTCCCTCGAGCATCTTGGAGAGTCCGGGATCAAACCCACCCGCATGACTCTCACCGGCGGGGCAGCCACCAGCGAGACCTGGCCGGACCTGATCGCCGATACCACCGGACTACCGGTGTCGATTCCGGGTGACAACAGTTGGCCGGCCATGGGTGCGGCCCGCTTGGCCGGCCAGGGCATCAGCCTCCATCATCGTCACCTCCAACAGACCCAGGAGAACACCAAATGAACCGTCCCATCGTTGCTGTCACCATCGGTCGCGACAACTACCGGAGGATGTTCAGCCAAGCCGCATGGGACACCCTCGACGACTTCGCCGATGTCATCCACCACGACTCAGCCGATCCCGCCGACCACGACGCCCTCCTCGATCTTCTCGCCGGGGCTGATGCCTGCATCACCAGTTGGGGAGTCGCCCAACTCGACGCCGAGGTTGTGGCCGCGGCACCGCGGTTGCGGGCCATGGCCCACATGGGCAGCAGCGTGAAGCGATTCGTGTCGGATGCCTTCTGGGAACGCGGCATCCAACTCACAAGCGCCGGCATCACCTTGGCCCGCGATGTCGCCGAAACCACGCTTGGCATGATGATCGTCGGGCGCAAACGGATCATCCCCCTGTCCCAACATGTTCGAGATGGAGGCTGGCGTGACAGCCCGGCATGGGACCGGTGGGATGCCCGCGAACTCACCCGCAGCACCGTGGGCATCATCGGAGCGTCCAACGTTGGCCGCCATGTGATCTCGTTGCTCGGTGCCTTCGAAGTGGAGATTCTGGTCCACGACCCGTACCTGTCCGACGACGAGGCCCGTGATCTCGGAGTCACCAAGACCGACCTGGCCGACCTGCTTCGCCGAAGCCACACCGTGTCGTTGCACTGTCCGTCGCTCCCCGCCACCCACCACATGATCGACGCCGAAGCCATGTCGATGATGCGAGACGATGCCCTGTTGATCAACACCGCCCGCGGCGACCTCATCGACGAGCCGGCACTCATCGCGGAACTCGCCAAGGGCCGGTTCTTCGCGTTTCTCGACGTGATGGATCCCGAGCCGCCCGCACCAGACAGTCCCCTTCGCTCTCTTGACAACGTGGTGCTCACCCCCCACACCGCCGGCTGCATCGAGAACTGCACCCGTATGGGTGAACTCGCCGCCGATGAGCTCCGACGCTTCTTCGCCGGTGAGCCGCCCGTGTATCGGATCAGTCGGGAGATGTTCGACCGGATCGCCTGACCGGCTGGTTCAGCTCAGGACAATTCCGCCATCCACCTCGATCGACTGACCGGTGAGGTAACGGGCATCATCGGAGGCAAGAAACGCGATCACCCCCGCGATCTCGCTGGGGTCGGCCAGCCGCTTCATGGCTGTGTCCTCGGCTCGCATGGCCAGCCACTCGTCGCCGGTCATGCCGAGACGCCCGCCGACCTGACCGGCAACCTCGCGAACCATCTCCGTCAGCGTGTTGCCGGGGCACACGGCGTTGGCCGTGATGCCGTGGGCGCCGAGTTCCATGGCCACCGACCTTGTAATACCGAGGACCCCGCTCTTTGTGGCCGAATACTCGGCCGAATCGGGCCAACTCGTCTTGGCGGCCATCGAGGCGATGTTGATGATCGAACCGGACCCCTGATCGATCATCGTCGCAGCCACAACCTTGTTGGAGATGAGCACACCCGTGAGGTTGACCGCATTGATGTTGGACCAACGCTCCAAGGGCACATCAGCGATGGGTCCACCCACGAAGATTCCTGCAGCCGCCACCAGGACATCCACACGCCCCCACCGGGAGAGGACCGTCGCCATCGCCTGTTCCTGATCGTCGAGCGAACGAACGTCGCAGTGGATGGCCAACGCGTCGGATCCCAGGTCACGCGCCGCGGTTGCCGACATCTCGTTGGCGTCGTCCGCAATGTCGAGGCAGGCCACCGATGCTCCCTCGGACGCGAATCGGGCCACCGCCGCCCGGCCTATTCCGGTGGCCGCACCGGTGATGACCGCCACCTTGTTTTCGAATCGTCTCATGATCTCAGTCCTTGTCGAGCGGGCGTCGTGGTCATTCAGATGGGTGGTGGGGTCATCATGCAGATGATCTCGAGGGGTTCGTCGCCCACGGAGTCGACCGCCACGAGTCGACCGCTGGCAAAGTGGACCGAGTCGCCCACCCCGAGCATCTGAACACTCTGATTGACGAGCTCTAGTTTCATCTCGCCGCTCAGTACATAGAACCATTCCTCACGGGCCCGTTCGAGTCGGATCGCCTCATACCTCTCGCCCGGTTCGAGCCGCCTGAGAAACGGAAGCATCTGCCAATTGGGGAAGTTGGTGAGGAGGCTCACCTCGACGCTGGGTTCCTCGAGTGAGACCTGCGGACGGTTGTCCGCCCTCACGACCGGATCCCGATCATCGATGCTGAGGATTTCGAACAAGGGCAACCGAAGTGCTTCCGCGATGCGTTCCAACGACGCCAGGGACGGCGACACGCGATCGTTCTCGACTTGTGACAGGAAACCGGTGGAGAGGCCGGTTGATTCAGCCAGCTCCCGCAGGCTCATCCGGAGATCGTTGCGGCGGCGACGCAGCTCGGGGCCGACGTTCATGGCTGCTGCCAAGGGTCGACACGGGGTCTGACGAACACCGGCGAGAAGTCCATGCCACGGTCGGAGGTGACCAGAGAGGCGATGAGGTCGCCGACAGCCTCGGGTCGCATCATTCGACTTCGCACCGGATCGGGGGCCCGCCCATCCCACAATGGAGTGTCGACCTGACCCGGGCAGACGGTTATGACCCGAATGCCCGCGTCTTTTCCCTCGAGGGCAATCACGTCACCGAAGGCATTGAGGCCGGCCTTCGACGCCGCGTAGGCGCCGTCACCGGGGAATGCCTGAACCGAGGCGACGCTGCTGATCAGAACGATCTGGCCGCGGGTCCCGCACAATGCCGTCCACGCCCGACGGGTGAGTTCCATGACCGCGGTGAGGTTGAGGCCGATCACCTGATCCCACATCTCGCGATCGGTGTCGGGAAGCTCACTCTGGTCGAAGACACCCGCGGAGTGGACCAGGACATCGATCCGCCCACGTGTTTCCACAACCGCGTCGACGATCCGATCGGCAGCCCCAGCGGTGGTGAGATCGGCGATCACGATGCTCGCCGGTGTCGACAACATCGACGCCGTCTCCTGCAGGGTCGATTCGTGGCGGCCCACCAGGACACATTCTGCGCCGACCGCACCCAACGCCAGCGCCGTGGCCCGACCTATCCCCGATCCGGCACCGGTGATCACCGCCACCTGTCCACTCAGACCCTGCGTTGAGGTCATCGACCGGCCCCGCCGCCGGATCCGATCATGGCCGAAACGTCTTCCAGCATCGCCACATTGTCTCCCAGACCGGGTGAGATGATGTTGATCATGAATATGTCGAGGGCGTGGTCGTCGGCCAGTCTGCCCAATGTGCGTCCGCATTCATCCGGCGTACCCACCACCTGATAGCCCTCGACCATCTCATCGGTTACCAGGTCGGTCACCGCCGTCGACCCACCGTCCTGCATGGCCTCCGACAGTTTCGACATCTGCACGGCATCGAGTCCGATGTTGCGCAACATGCGGTCCGGGGAGTCCATCAGGGCATAGCTGTAGAGATGCTTGGCCTCGGACAGCATCTCCGGATTGAAGACCAGCCGGTCGAGGTAGGCCCGCACGAAACCCGGCGATCTCGCGTTCCTTCCTCGGTTGACGATTCCGAGAGCCTCACCGAGATCGCCTTTTCCCATGAGCACCACGCCATCCGCGAGCTCTCCCGCCAACCGGAGCATGCGGGGTCCCCGTACCGCCAACCATATGGGAATCCGACGTTGGTTGCCGGCCTGCAGGTGAGCCCCTGACAGGGAGAACTTGTCGCCTTTCCACGTCACCGTCTCCCCGCTCCAGAGTCGGCGCATCACCTCCAGCGACTCCTTCATCACGCTCAGGGGTCTGTCGCGATCCAGCCCGAGCGGGCCCAACACCATTGTCCCTCCCGCGACCATCACCAGGAATGCCCGTCCACCGGACACATCGTCGATGCTCGCCATCGCCGCCGCTGTTGTGGCCGGGTGTCGGGTGTACCCGTTGGTCACAGCCCCCAGGCGGATGTCGGTAGTGCCCTGTGAAAGCAGAGTGAGCACGACATGGACATCGTGCATCAACCCCTCATCTGCGACCATGGCGAACTCGAAGCCGAGATTCTCGGCCGCCCGCACGGTCTCGACCATCTCGTCGATCGGCATGGTCGGAACGATCTGCAGTCCGAGTCGCAGCGATCCGCTCATGTAAAGAAGGACTCGTGAAGGACCCGGTGGTTGATCCGGCCGGCACCGAAGGTATTGCCGGTGACGAGGTTGTTTATCTCGACCTCGGCCGGGGAGTGGAGATCGATCGGAATGTTGTAGAAGTCGCGGTCGGCATCCTCGTATATGTCCACGAAAGGTCGCCCATAGGCCGATGACGCCTCCGACACCACGCGTTCGGCCAGGCTCGCACAGATCTCGTCGGTTCCTTCAACGAAGATGGTCGACTTTCCGCCGTAGAGAAGGCTGTCGTTGATGCGCCCCATCGACAGCAGATCGTCGTCGACCAACGGCGGAATCACCCCGAACCCGGTTGCGAACCGCACCCGTTCAAGGTCGAAGCCCTCCTCGGCCATGCGGTGCAACGTCTGTTCGACGATCCGCGCCGCCACCTGTACCGCGCACACCAGGCTGCGGTTGGGGGCGACGAGGACGTAAAGATCAGTGGGCTCGACCCGACACGACGATGCGATCTCGGAAGCCATGCCGACCGGGATCATCTCCGAGGTCTGGATCGCAACGACCGATTCATGATGATCGTCTCGATAGTCGACCCAGTCGAGGTAGTGGTCGGGGTTGGTGCGGTTGAGCGCCCGGCCGGGGCCGGCAAGAATCGCCGCGTGTTCCTTGCCGGGCTCCTCCAGGCGCCAACCGGCAATCTGGGAGGCGACGCATCCCTCAACCGGATGATCGATCATCACCCGTACCGCGGAAAGCGTGTGGTCGCCGGTGGTGAACGGCTCGTAGCTCACCTCACCCAATCCGCCGATGGTGACCAACGTGTAGAGACGGGCCGCTCGCCATCCGCCCTTGTGCTCGAGGCCCATGTCGATGACGGTCGTGCCGTTGGGCAGGGTCTGAACCCCCACTCCGAGAGCGTCGGCGTTGGCGAGAATCTGACGGACGATCTTCATCGCCTCCCGGTTGATACTGATCATGTTCGTGCCCTATTGGTCGCGGTTGACGAAATTCGCCGGGCCCGGCTCCCGACTACCCAGCGCTGCGTCCACGTGGAAGATGGTGCCGTTCACGTAGCTGGCATCGTCGGATGCCAGGAAGAGGATGGCAGCGGCCAGTTCCTCGGGCCGGCCGAATCGACCGGCCGGCACGTGGCTCTGAACCGCGGCCTGAACAGCGGGGTCGGGCATGCCGACCAGCAGAGCCTCGGTGGCCACCACCCCGGGCGCGACTGCGTTGACCCTGATTCCATGGGGCGCGAGATCGATCGCCATGCCTCGGGTGAGGCTCTCCACCGCTCCCTTGGTGGCCAGGTACGCGGTGCGGTTGCCGAAGGCCAGCCTGGCACCTATGGAACTGAGATGGATGATCGATCCGGTTCGGTCGTCTCTCACCATGTGGCCGGCAACCAGTTGGCTTATGTGGAACAAACCTCTGACGTTGGCCCGCCAGACCTGTTCGAAGGCCCCCAGATCCACGTCTAGAAACGAGGATCGGTCGATCATCGCGGCATTGTTGACGAGTACGTCGACCGGTCCGAGCCGTTGCTCAACCTCGGTCACGAACGCCATCACATCCGCCCCGACAGCCATGTCGGCTCTCACCGCAATCGCCTTCCCGTCGGCCGCTTCGATGGCTCGGCAGGTCTCGGCCGCGCCTTCCTTGTCAGTGCGGTAATTGACGGCAACCGCGGCGCCTTCGGAGGCGAAGGCCCTGGCGGTGGCAGCCCCTATCCCTCTTGAAGCTCCGGTGACGATCACCACTTTGTCTTCGAACCTTTTCATGGGGCATCTCCTTGGTCGTTTCGCAGCCGCCGGGGATCAGCCAGGGAATCGGCAACCTCGGCGAGGAACCGGGCTGCGGTGACTCCGTCGATGAAGCGATGATCGAATGTCAGTCCGAATCGGGCCACTACTCTCAATTCTGGTTGGCCGTCACCGTCGGGCTCGAACCGCCGGCGACCCCGACCCACCAGAAGAATCGCCGCTTGGGGAGGGGCCGGCAGGGCGAAGCCGTCGTCGATGCCGAACATGCCCAGGTTTGACACTGTGAACGTGGCCCCCTCGATGTCGGGGGATTTCAGCTGGCCGGCCCGGGCCCTGCCGGCCAGTTCGGCCACCTTGCGATCGAGCTCGTGGAACAACATTGTCTGGGCGTCGTGAACCACCGGAACCACGAGGCCCTGATCAACCGAGACAGCCACCCCTAGGTTGACGGTTCCCGGGGTCACGATGGTCTTGGTGTCGAGGTGGCTGTTCACCAGCGGGTGGTGGGGCAGGCCACGAGACACCGCGGCCAGAACGTAGGTGTTGATCGACGGCCGGGTCGACAGGCTGTCCCGGTCGCTCACGACCTCGGTCAGATCGATGTCGCGTCCGACCCGGCTGAGGGCATTCTCGGCGACGCTGGCCGACATGTTGCGGGCCATCACCCGCCCGATTCGACCGAGAGGCTCGGTGGTGACCCGTTCTCCCGGTGGTGTCGGCGACGATTCGCTCACGACCGCAACTACGCCTGTGCGAGAGAGGCCGCTTCGGCCGCGTCGGCTGCGATGATCATCAGGACCGTACCGACGTCGACTGTGTCGTCTTCCTCCACAAGGATCCGGGCCACCACGCCGGCGCAGGGAGCCTCAAGTTCGTTCTCCACCTTTTCGGTTTCAACCTCTCCCAGCACGTCGCCCTCAGCCACGGTGTCGCCCACCGATTTGTGCCACGCGACCACGGTGCCGTCCTCCATGGTGAGGCCCCACTTGGGGAGGATCACTTCGACTGCCATGTTCAGGCTCCTCTGTCCGGTTGGGTCATCGCCCGGCGGATCGCCGACACGATGTGGTCGGTCCCGGGTAGCACCAGGTGTTCCAACTCGTCCGAGAATGGAATCGGCGTGTCGGCTCCGTCGACCCTCACCACCGGGCCGGCCAGCTGATGGAAACAGTCCTGGCTGATACGGGCGCTCAACTCCGACCCGAGTCCTCCGATTCCGGGGGCCTCGTTGGCAACCACGGCCCGGCCGGTCCGTCGGACCGATTCGATGACGGTGTCGGCGTCGTACGGGCGGATTGTGCGGAGGTCCACCACCTCGACCGACACCCCCTTGCCTGCCAGCATCTCGGCGGCCTCGAGAGCGAAGGGGACCATTCTCATGGTGGCGACCACCGTCACATCGGTTCCTGCTCTTGCCACGGCGGCGGTGCCGAGAGGCGTGGTGTAGTAGCCCTCGGGAACCTCCCCCTTGGAACGGTAGAGGGCCTTGTGTTCGAGGAAGAGCACGGGATCATCGGATTCGATCGATGCCAGCAGCAGACCCTTGGCATCGGCGGGGTTCGACGGGGCAACGATGACCAGACCGGGAACGTTGAGAAACCAACCCTCGACCGACTGGGAGTGGTGGGGCCCACCGCCGAAACCCCCACCGCAGGCTGTTCGGATCACGAGCGATGCCTTGAACTGGCCATCGAACATGTAGTGCATCTTGGCGGCGTTGTTGACGATCTGGTCGTAGCACTCGCCAAGGAAATCGGCGAACATGATCTCGGCGACTGGACGCATGCCCACCATGGCGGCTCCCACACAGGTGCCGATGATGGCGGCCTCCGACAGTGGTGTGTCGCGAACGCGTTCGTTGCCGTACTTGGCCCAAAGCTTGCGGGTGACACCGAAGTCGCCGCCCATCTCGCCGATGTCCTCACCGATGAGGAACATTTCCGGGAAGGCCTCCATGCCCAGGTCGAGGGCCTGGTTTATGGCCTTGACCATTGTGGACTTTCTGGTCTTGGTCTCGGTGTTCATGACGGTGACACCTCGAATCCGGCGTAGACATCAGCAGTGGCCTTGGCTGGGTCCGGCGGCGGACTCTCCTTGGCGAACTCGATCCACGACTCGATGATGTCGCGAGCTTCACCCTCGACCTTTTCGAGGTCGTCGTCGGTCCAGCCCATCTCTTTGAGTCGGGCGCCGGCCATCAGGATCGCGTCGTGTTCCTCCCGCCAGTACCTGACTTCGTCAGGCGGGCGGAATTCACCGGTGAACAGGCCCTGCCAGCGCCAAGTCATGAACTCGAGAAAATAGGGACCTTTGCCGCCACGAATGTGGTCGCAGGCCCGCAGCACCGCCGCGTGAGCGGCTTCGATGTCGTTGCCGTCGACTTGTTCACACGGAAATCCGTAGCCACGGGCCAGGTCGATGATGTTGGCCGAAGCGTGGCCCTTGCCGACCGGTGTGAATATCGCGTATCCGTTGTTGACGCAGGCGTAGAGCGTCGGCAACTCCCAGATGGCCGACATGTTGAGGCTCTCATGAAACTCGCCACGACCAACGGTGCCGTCGCCGATGATGGCACACGCCACCTTCGGTTCACCTCTCATCTTGGCGGCGAGTGCCACACCCAGGACCGTGGCCATGTATGACCCCTCGATGGCGTTGTCGCCGTAGTTTCCCGCCCGGGGGTCGGCCGAATGGAGACTGCCGCCCTTCCCGCTGCATACTCCGGTGGACCGTCCGAACAGTTCCGCCATGATCCTACGACCGTCACCACGGTGTCGCTGCTGGGCGAGGGCGTTGATGCCATGACACCGGTGATCCGGGAAATACGCGTCGGTGGCCTCAAGATTCGCGGCGAGCGCAGCCTGGGTGGCCTCCTGCCCCAGCCCGGTGTGGAGCATTCCGGGCACGTTGCCCTTTTCGAACTCTGATTCGAGTCCCTGCTCGAAGGCTCTGATGAGCCACATGTCGCTGTAGAGCGAAGACAACGTGGATTCGTCCATGGCACCTCCCGATGGATACCCGCGAATGCTAGGCGTCACGTTTTGTCGAAGCAAGAAGTTCTTGGCATTGCCAAACATGTATTTCGATCTCGGTCGACACTCTCGACTTTGCTAGACCATTCCCCATGCCCAGATTCGATCTTCCCGACCTCGCCCGGCCGGTCGCCGACGAACTGGCCGAGCGCGGCATCTTCCCGGATCACCAGGATCCGCTTCCCCCGCTGGCCGAGCCCGACACCCAACGGGTCGACCAACCCAGCAACGAACCACTCGCCCCGGTGCGTCACCGCCGCATCCGCACCCTCTCCAACTACTGGCACGCGGGCTGGGAGTCGGCCACTCCGTTCACACTGCTCAGGACCGGGGTCATCGACCGACTCGTGTCGGCAGTCGAGTCACTGCCAACCCGCTGGGGAGTCGCGGTATTCGATGCCTGGCGACCCCTCGCCCTCCAACAGGAGCTCTACTCGGTCGCCATCGCCGATCCCACGATCCCCCGGGGGTTGTTCTCCGAACCGAGCACCGATCCGGCCACGCCACCTCCCCATCTCAGCGGGGGCGCGGTCGACCTCACCCTCACTGTCGACGGCGTGGCCCTGGCACTCGGTACCGGCTTCGACGACACCACCGACCTGGCCCGGGCCGCCCAGCTCGAATCACAGCCCGGCGCGGCGCGCGAGACTCGTCGAATGCTCTACCACCTCATGCATGAGGCCGGCTTCATCGTGTTCCGCGACGAATGGTGGCACTTCGAGTTCGGCACCATTCGCTGGTCGGCCATCACCGGGCAACCACCGCTCTACGGATCGACGGTTCCGCAGTGACAACCGACTCGACTCTGACGGGTTCGGTGAATCTCATGCCCACCGGGCCGGCGGAACGCGTGGCCGAACTGGCTGCCGAGGCCGAACGGCTCGGCTACGGACGCTGCTGGGTCTACGACGAGGGGCTCACGACACGCGACGTCTACATCACGCTCACCGCGGTGGCCGCGGCCACCACCTCAATCATGCTGGGTCCGGGTATCACCAACCCGTTCACCCGCCATCCGGGCGTCACCGCCAATGCCGTCGCCACTCTCGACGAGTACAGCGGAGGCCGGGCCTTTCTGGGCCTCGGGGCCGGAGGGGGACTCACCCTCGACCCGCTGGCAATTCCGAGGCGTCGACCTCTCACCGCCGTTGCCGAAATGGTCGACGCCACCCGCCAACTGTGGAGTGGATCCTCCGTCGACATGGCCGGCCACACCATGGACCTGCACGGGGCCACCATGACCTCCGCCAGGACCGGCATCGAGATTCATCTCGCCGGGAGGGGACCCAGGATGATCGAATTGGCATCCCGGGTCGCCGACGGTTTCTACCTCAGCTACATCCACAAGGACTTCATCGGACCCACGGTGAAGGCGCTGCGTGCCGGGTTCGGCCATGCCATGACCATCACCTATTCCACCCGGATCGTCACCAACGACACCGACTTCGAGGCCGCCCGCCGCGATCTCACCTTCCGGCTGCCCGACTCGCCACCACAGATCCACGACCGACTCGGCATCAGCGACGGGCACATAGCCTCACTACGGGATGCTCTGGCCTCCGGTGGCCCTTCGGCCGCAGCCCACCTTGTCCGCGACGAGTGGGTCGATCCGTTCGTGATCATCGGCGACCGACACCAATGCGGGATCGAATTGAACGCCCTCGCCGCCACCCATGGCATCGACGAATTCCTGCTCCCGATCGACGATCTTGACCGGGGTGCCGGACTCCTGGCCGACACCATGTCGATGATCTCAGTCGGGACCTGACCAGCGGCTCAGATCGGGGATGTCGACCCCGAGATGTTCGAGAGCACGACCGACCGTGTGGGTGACGATGTCGTCGATGCTCGTTGGACGACCGTAGAAGGCCGGAACCGGTGGAAAGATGGTTGCCCCTATCTCGCTGGCCTGTTCCATGAGGCGCAGGTGACCAAGATGCAGGGGAGTTTCACGAACCATCAACACCAGCGGTCGGCGCTCCTTCAGGGTCACATCGGCAGCCCGGCTGAGCAGATCGACGCTGAACGAGTTGGCCACGGCCGAAAGGGTCTTGATCGAACACGGAGCGATGATCATGCCGGCCGTGGTGAACGACCCGGAAGCGATCGATGCCGCGATGTCGCGGGGGCCGTGAACGTGGTCGGCCAGAGCCTCGACATCGGCCGGCACCAGATCGGTCTCCAACTGCAGCGTCCGATGGGCCGGTGAAGACATCACCAAATGGGACTCGACATGGTTGATGTCGGCCAGCAACTGGAGCGTACGAACGCCGTAGATCGCACCGCTGGCACCGCTGATCCCGACCACAAGACGGATCGGGCTCACCCGAGGTACCTCGACAGGTCGATGGGTGCGTACGCGACCCGCTCCCCGTATTCACGCCGTTCCCGCTTGTAGGTGGCGTCGATCCCCACCTTCACACCCACCCCACGTTTGTCGGCCACCGGATCCATTTCGTGGCCCTGGGCGTGAGGAACCGTGAAAATGTCGTCCGACCAATGGACCCGGTTGGTGATGGCCCACAACACATCCGAGGGCTGCGACACGTCGACATCACGATCGACCACCACAACGTTGCGGATGTTGATGTGGGCGGTCATGGCTGCCATGGCCAGGTTGCGGGGGGTGCCGGGATTATCGCGATCGATGGAGATCACCGCCAGGAAACCGTTTCCGTAGGGCGGAATGTGAACATCTGCGGTGGGATCCACGTGGCGGATGAAGCGCCGAAGGAGTGGTTCTCTCGGTAGTACGTTGCCGATGTAGATGTGTTCGTACCATCCCGGAACAATCGTCTGGTAGATGGGATCGTCTCGCCACGACACGGCCGTGATCTCGACGGTGGGGCTGTTCCACATCTCCCCCAGATAGCCGTGGAATTCGGCGAGCGGTCCTTCTGGGGCACGATCGGCTGGATGGATGAAACCTTCCAGCACCACCTCGGCCCGGGCCGGAATGTCGATGTCGACATTCACTCCACGGCAGACCTCGACGCCCTCGCCCCGGATGGCCCCGGCGATGGTCAACTCGTCGACCGGGGTACGGATGCCGGCGGCGATCATGATCGCCGGGTCGAGACCGATGGCCAGTGCGACCGGAAAGGGAGCGTCCGGATCGGGGCGATTCTTCATGAACGTGCCGACGTCACGCCACTCGTTGACGTTGAACCCCAGAGAATTGCGGCCCGTGCGGAGCATGCGGTTGTACGAGAGGTTTCCCCGTCCGCTCACCGGATCCTTGGTGACGGTGACGGCACCGGTGATGAACGCGCCACCATCACCGCGGGAATGTACCGGAATCGGAATCATGTCGAGATCCACCTCGGAACCGGTGACCGTGTTGGCATGCCACGCCGCCGACTCGACGTACCGCGTGGCCACACCATTGGCCGGATCGAGAACCTCGCCCATGCGGTCGACGACCTCGTCGGCTTCGCATCCGAGAGCGATGGCCGCCAGCCGCTGGCTGGCGACGGCACCGGAGAAGATCGGCCATGGCGAACCGTCGACATCCTCGAACAGTGCGGCTCCGGTGTCGGAACGCTGCATGGCCGCCGCCACGTCGGACAGTTCGTGATCAAGAGCAACCCGCCTGGTGATCCTCGACAGTGCTCCTACCGCTTCGAGACTCGCAATGTGGGATCGAAGATCGCGGATGGTCATTTTCGTCATTGGGTGATCCTCAGCGCCTCGAAGATCTTCTGAGGGGTGACAGGGGTCTGTGTGAACTCAATCTTCATGGGCCATAATGCATCCTCGATTGCACTGACGATTGCCGCAGGCGGCCCAATGATTCCCGCCTCACCAATCCCCTTCATTCCACCGGGGATCACCGGCGAAGGGTTGACCATGTGGCCAGTATTGAAGTCAGGGAGTTCGGCGGCCGAGGGCACCAGGTAGTTCATGAAACTCGTCGCGAGGGGCTGCCCTGAATCGTCGTACGGCAGCTCCTCCATGAGTGCAGCAGCGATTCCCTGGGCCACACCGCCGTGGATCTGACCATCGACGATCATTGGATTGAGGATGGTTCCGCAATCATGGAAGACCGTGAAATCAATGACCCTCACTTCGCAGGTCTCAACATCAACATCGACGACAGCTATGTTTAGTCCGTACGGCCACGCCATCGCGACCGGATCGAACACCTCGATGACCTCCAGTCCCGGGTCTACGTCCGGTGGAAGGTCGATGGCTCGCAGATAGGCCGCCCGACCCACGTCAGCCACCGTGATGCTGCGGCTGGGGCTGCCCTGGACCCAGATCTTTCCCTCTTCAATAATGAGATCGGTAGGTGACGCCTCAAGCATGTGGGCCGCAATCTTCGTGATTCGGGTTCGGAGCTCGACCGCAGCCATGTGCACCGCGGCGCCTCCGACCGACGCGGACCTGCTCGCGCCTGTTCCGTGACCTGTGTATGGACACTTGTCCGTATCACCGCTGACAACGGTGATCTGATCTGGATTCAGCCCGATGGCATCGGCAGCAACCTGTATGAGTCCGTTTGCGAATCCCTGACCCATCTCACACAGACCGGTGAAGATCGTCACACCCCCATCGGCCTCCATTCTGATGTTTGAGATGTCGTAGCCACCCAGATTCAGCCCACCTTGATTGAGTTGACGCGAGGGCCCGAGGGCAGTGTTCTCGACGTAGAAGGAAATGCCGATGCCTATGTGTCGACCATCAGCCTTGGCCTCAGTCTGGCGTCGGCGCCATGCCTCGTATCCACCAACCCTCAGCCCCTCATCAAGGCACTCCTCGTACTCACCGTTGTCGAATGTGTGAAATAGGCTCGTGTAGGGAAACTGATCGGGACGAATGAAGTTGCGTCGACGCAACTCGATCGGATCGATCATCATCTTCTTCGCCAGCAGATCAACCATTCGCTCAACCACAAAGTTCGCTTGCGGCTGACCCCAGCCTCGATAGGACCCTGACGGAGTCTTGTTGGTCACCACTGCCTTGAGGCTTACCCGGGCGTTCGGAATGTCATAGACGTTGGTCATCATCACCGACGTGAGCCAAGCCGGGCCATAGCTCATCATGTGAAGGTAGGCGCCCATGTCGGCCGCCAGATCAACCGACATCGCTGTGATGGTGCCGTCCAAATCGGCCGCGATTGTTGCCGTCACAGCTTGTTCGCGAGCATGAATGGTCGCCACAAACGACTCGCTCCTGCCCTCGACCCACATCACAGGGGTGTCAAGCATCATCGACAGCATCGCCACAGCCGATTCTTCCGGGTAGAAGTGAAACTTTGCACCGAACCCGCCGCCGACGGCTGGAACCTTGACCACGACTTGGTGGGATCCCAGCCCGGTCACCTCAGCGACGAAGTCTCGCACTATGTGCGGACTCTGGGTGGAGGTCCAGAGAACCAATTCTCCTCGATGGCGATCCCACTCCGCCAGTGCACCCCGACCCTCCATCGGGGCAGCGGTCTGGCGTTGAATCCTGAAACTCTTGGTGAGGACAACATCGGCCTGCTCAATCGCCGTCTCGACATCGCCGATTGCGGCATCAAACGTTCCGGCGACGTTGTCATCCCACGTGTCGTACACGCGTGGGGAACCCGGGGTTAGGGCATCGAGTGCGTCGGTTACTACCGGTCGGTCCTCGTACTCAACCTCCACGAATTCGACGGCGTCAGCCACAACCGTGGCGCTTGTGCCGACGACCGCAGCGATCGCCTCGCCAACATAGCGGACCCGATCACGGGCCAGCGCATGATACGGCGTCGGCCGCGTACCGAGTTCGTGGGTGCTGGGTTGGGGACGCTGATCATCGCCGAAATCAGCCGCTGTGACGACTGCAACCACACCCGGAAGCTCTTGAGCAGCAGACACATCGATACTCACGATGTCGGCATGAGCCACGGTGCTGCGAACAAAACCGACGTGTGCAGTTCCTGGCTCTGCCAAGTCGGGGATGAACGATGACGAACCGGTCAGCAAACCGAGATCCTCGCGACGCGGGAGCGGTTTCCCTACCCATCGCGCAGCGTGATCAGCTTCAGTGGCGACCATCGTCATCCCCTTTTCTAGTGGTCCCGACAAATACCTCAGCCACCTCGGCCATCAACACGTCGGCGTCGGTCATATCGGCGACAACCAGCATGAACTCGTCGAATCGGTGGGTGGTCACGAGCTGCTCCAATTCGGCAGAGCATTCCGAGGCCGAACCTCTGATGACGAAGGGGTCCACCCATTCGTCAGGAATGAGCTCGGCCGCCGCGCCAAGACCGGTATGCATCGCTTCGGAGATCGCCTTCACGTCTGATTCACTCATGCCGAGCATCTCCTTGACACTGGGCGGAGAATCAACGAGCCGATATGCCATGTGTGGCCTCACTTCGTCCATCCTGTCAGGGTTGGTGATAACCGTGGTCGCATAGCAGATCCTCGGCAGATCGGCGCGACCGTTGGCGCCTTGTCTCACCGAATCCACGTAGTCGCCGAGGGTCTCCTTGTGCAGAAACTCCAGGAGAACACCATCAGCCATGGCGCCCGCCTGACGAAGCATCCTCGGGCCTCGCCCAGCGAACCAGATCTCCAGATCACGACGATGGTGGCTAAGCGAGGCTCCATGAAGAGTCAAGGTCTCGGTATTCATGTCGACCACTTCTCCGGCCAGGAGGCGCCGGCTCGCCTCCAAGGCGTCTCTAACATGAGCCAAGGGATGCGGACGCTCTATTCCCAGAGGGCCAAGGGTGAGGCTTCCACCGGCCCCGTACCCGAGGAAAGCACGGCCGTTGGAGAGTTCATCAATGGTCGCCACAGCTGACGCGATCAATGCGGGATTACGCGAATAGGGGTTGACGATTCCCGTCCCGATCCTGATGGTCTGAGTTGCTTGTGCGATGGCTGTCATGGCCACGAAAACGTCCCGGCTCGCGAGTCCCTCGTCCGGCACCCAGACCCGGCCGTACCCGAGTTGTTCTGCGAGTAGGGCAAGCTCGGCCATACGGGAGACCGGAACCACGGGAGTCAACATCACACCGGCTTCGATCATCAATCGCTGTTCTCCTGTTGTGCCTGACTCGCTCTGTTGGTTCTTCTATCACACTCCTGACCCAGACCGACTACCGGTGTGAAGTGATGAGCTACCTTTGGCTTGATCCCATCCATCTTGAGATCGGCCACCAGCCGAGGCGAGAAATACCCGTCTGGATCCATGAGTCAGACACAGGAAGTTTTATGAAGCGAACTCTTCGAAACGCACGTCTCAGTGACGGACGCCTAGTCGACCTGATGGTCGTGGACGGAAAGATCTCGTCCGTGACCGAAGCCGGTGCGACACCTGCGACCGACACACCCTCCGACGATCTCAGAGGTTGGCTGCTCCTTCCCGCCATGGCCGAACCTCACGCCCACATCGACAAGGCGCTGACTGCCGAACGGGTGTCAAACCCCACGGGTGATCTTCCCGGTGCGATTGAGGCATGGGGAGCCGCTGCGGATGCCGGCGAATTCACCTTCGACAACACCGTCCAACGGTCCGTCCGAGCCATGGAGCTCCTCTTGATCCATGGGGTTACCGCTGTCAGAACACACGTAAATGTCGGATCCGACACCGGCATTCGCAGCGTCTTGGCAGTTCGCGAAGCACGAGAACGATTCAAGGGCCTGCTTGACGTACAGATCGTTGCCCTCACCCACAGCCCGATGACCGGGCCTGACGGGGCCGTCAACCGAGCGGCTCTCGCCAAGGCTCTCGAAATCGGGGTTGATCTGGTGGGTGGCGCCCCCCACATCGACCCCGACGGAGAGAGCATGACCCGACAGGCTCTCGCTGCGGCGGGCGAAGCTGGTATCGGCCTCGATCTCCACACCGATGAAACACTCGACCCCTCGATGCAACTCCTTCGGTATCTTGCCCGTCAGGTGATCGAGAACGGCTTTGAGCATCCGGTCACCGCCAGCCACTGTGTGTCGCTGGGGATGCAATCGCCCGAGATGCAGGCCGAGGTGTCAGCTGAAGTCGCCGAAGCCAGAATATCCATTGTCACGCTGCCGCAAACCAACCTGTTTCTGCAAGGCCGCTCTCACCCGACCGCCACCCCTCGCGGGCTGACCGCGATTGAAGCACTCCTCAATGCAGGAGTCACCGTGGCTGCCGGGGCCGACAACGTCCAGGACCCGTTCAATCCAATTGGCCGCAGTGACCCTCTCGAGACCGCAGCACTGATGATCATGGCGGGGCATCGGCTCCCGGAGGAGGCCTACAACTTGGTGAGCAGCAATGTGCGCCGCATCATGGGACTCTCACCCGTGACCATGAGCGTTGGCGACCCTGCCGACTTCGTCGCCATCGACTCCACATCGGTCCGCGCAGCGATCGCCGACGCCCCCATGGCGAGACGCACTTACCGCGCCGGCCGGTTGGTTGCCCAAGCCGATCAGTCGGCGGTGGTGGTCAGAAGCTGAGAACCACGCAGGGGTCGGATCTACTGGAATAAACCAGACTGTCCGACCCCTGCCTTGGGACTCAACCGGGCTACCCGGTCGGTTGGAGAACCTACGGCAGACCGATACTCGGGTCGATGAATCGGTTCGTTGAGATGTCGGCCGCACTGACATCGGTCGGTGCATCAGGAACAGCTGCGACGACCTCGTCGATGACCTGCTGAACCCGTTCGGGGATCATATCGCCGACCGTGTCATTCGGTCCGTTCGATGCCAACCCAAGGTCGAGCTGCGCCTTCACCGAGAAGTCAGCCAACGGCTGGTCATAGGTCCAGAAACTACCGAATTTCTCGACAGCATCGATGATGATCGAGTTGGCGTGATCCGGATTGGCATAAAAGTCGACGATTGATTGCTGGATCACCGGAACCAGCTGCTCAAGACAGGGCGCCATTGGCTCCAGATCACGTTCCCGAACTCCGAGAGACGAAATGTAGACTTGGAGGCCGGCATCGTGAATGAGCTGGAATGCGACTGGCTTCGCCCAATCTTGGAACACGTTCTCATACTGGAACGGCTCAGCAGACGCGAAACCTTGCTGAGCTATCGAGCCCTGTGCTGCTATGAACCGGGCCGGGGAGCCGTCGTAGGACTGGTCGAGTTGATCAGGATCAATCACGCCCTCGTTTGCCAGAACCGGACCGAAGGTTCCGCCGCCGAACACGTTGATAGTGACACCCAAAGGCTTGAGATCAGCGATGGTCTTCACGTCCGGGTAGGTGGCGGGATCCCACATGATCATCTGTGGGCTCTTGTCAAGCGGAGCGATCACCGAAACTGTCGGGGCATCGTCATGCAAGAGAAGTTGGGTCTCTGTAGCAAGGAACCCCAAATCGATATCGGTATCAGTGTACATCTGTGAGTCGACCGGCTGGAAACCAATTCCGGGTCCACCGGTTCGGATCTCGATGTCTACTCCGGTGTCCTGACCCTGAACAACCAAGTTTCCCTTGACGATCAGGTTGTCTGTGTCGACGGTGTACCCGTCACCGACCAAGTTGTACACGGCTCCGTGTTCGGACTCCGGGAACCAGTCGCTTTGAATGACAATTGGCGACTCGCACTCTGACAGTATGCCAGGCGCGGCAGTTGTCGTTGCTGCCTCCGCTCCCGCTGTGGTAGCCGTCGCTGCTGTGGTAGCCGGTGCCTGTGTTGTGTCCGTTGCAGCCGTCGTACTCCCGCTGTCACCGCATGCGGCGGCGATCAGCCCGAAGGCCACGGCGATGGCTCCAAGCGACAACCACTTGGTCTCTCTGTGTCTGTTCACTTTCCCTCCATTGGTTATTGTCGTTCGCCAAGCTCCGCCGTAGCTCGTCATACTTCTCCACCGCCGTGCTCGTACCATTTCCCGGTGACCTTCTCCTGGAGCCAACCGAAAGCGAGGAACACCGCCACACCCAACAGTGATGACATGATCACGGCAGCCAATAGTTGCTCACTCTTCAGGAAGTTGGCGTAGCGCCTCAACAACTGCCCGACACCCACGTCCCCCTTGCCGAAGAAGAAGTCTCCGACGATTGCGCCAATCACCGAGAGACCTGCCGAGATTCTGAATCCGGCAAATATCGCTGGAAGCGCGTTTGGCAACGTGAGCTTTCGCAGGCGTGTGAGTCGACTTGCGTGATGCAGGGTAAACAAGTCGTGTACTCCCCGATCCGCTGACTGCAGACCGAACAGCGTGTTGACGATGATCGGGAACAGCGAGATGATCACCGCCACCACAACCCTGGACTTGAAGCCGAAACCGAACCAGAACCCAATTAGCGGGACGATCGCCAAGACCGGGATTGCCTGCAGCGTCACCATGTACGGAAACAGTGCCCTTTCGATGGACTTGGCTTGACTCATCAGAATCGCCAAGGATGTGCCCAAGACGATTGATATACCCAGCCCGATGAACGCGACCTTGGCACTTGATTGCAACCCGTTGAGCAACTCGTGAAAGTTTTCCCAATCAGCAAACCCCTTCTGCCATACATCATGTGGGGGGCGCAGCAGGAACCGGCGATCGGCATCGAGGACTACGTAAGAGATGCCATACCAGACAGCGATGATGAACACCCCGAAGACAACCGGCGGGAGAATCGAATCACTCGCCAAACGCAAGCGTGATTTGCCTGGCTTGGGAACAGCTGGAGCCATGATGAACGGAGTCTCGAAATCCGCGGAGGCTCCGTCCGAGCGGGCGCCAATCGGTGTGTGTTCCTCGACCGTCATGAATGAGCCCCCCTCAACGACGCTGAAATCTGCCCACTCAATTTGGCGAACTCGGGATCGAACCGCAAGTCAGGCTGCCGTGGATACCCGAACGGCACTTCGTATTCGGCCACGATCCGACCCGGCCGTGCCGACATCACGAGAACCCGGGTCGACATGAACACCGCCTCACTGATGGAGTGGGTGATGAACAACCCCGCGAACCCTTCCCGTTGGAAGAGCGCCAGAGTCTCTTCGTTGAGATGCTCACGGGTGATCTCGTCGACAGCTCCGAAAGGCTCATCGAAGAGGAACACCGGCGGTTGGAGGGTGAGGGATCGGGCCAGCGAGACCCGCATCTTCATTCCCCCGGACAGCGACTTGGGGTAGTGATCCTCGAACCCCTTGAGACCCACCAACTCGATGGCGTCGGTGCTCATCCGCGCGCGCTCGTCCTTGTCGACGGAATGGAGTTCAGCCAGCAGTTCAACGTTTTGCCGCACGGTTCGCCACTGCAACAGGGTGGCATCCTGGAATACGTATCCCAGCTTCTCGCGATCGATGTCGACGGTGCCGCCCGATGGGTGCAACAAGCCCGACGCGATCTTGAGAAGGGTCGACTTGCCGCAGCCCGACGGGCCCACCACGGTGACGAACTCACCCTTGTCGACGCTGAAGCTCACATCTCGAAGAGCCTCCGTGCCGTCTGGAAACACCATGGAAATCGAATTGAACGAGACAGTCGGTGCCACGTTCACCCCGGAATCTGTCATACCTGACGCTCCTACCGGATCGCTGACAATTCACAAAGTAGCCACAACTGGCTACCACAATTCGGCGGAACCATGGCACTGAAAAGTGAACTCACGATCTATCCGAGATGGTCGCCCGTGGGCGACCGGAAGGGACCGTAGCACCGACGCGATCACGCGTCGAATCATGCTCCACTCCCGTCGACGCTCAAGCCACCGAATCTGGTCCGAGCCTCCAGCCGCGGTAGCTTCGCACTTTCAAACGCGATCGCCGGGAGACGAAATGAAGACCGGGGTATTCCTGTTCGGTGGTGTGGAGATGCACGATGCCGGTGCCGGGCTGCCGGCGCCGACCGACCGTCGCTACGGTGCCGCCGAGATCTGGAGGGCCACCGAACAGATCCTCGGTATCGGAGTGGAGGCCGACCGGCTCGGCTTCGATTCGTTCTGGCTCGCCGAACATCACTTCCAGTACGAAGGATACGAGGTGGTGCCCAACGGCATTCTCCTCGGGTCGATACTCGCCGAACGGACTGAGTCGATTCGGATCGGCATGCTCTTCAACATTCTCGGGCAGTGGCATCCACTGAAGCTGGCCGAGGATTTCGCCACCCTCCACAACATTTCGGGTGGCCGCGGGATCCTGGGGGTCGGTCGGGGCACCGTGCCCCGCGAGGCCGAGAATCTCGGTACCCGCATCGGTTCGCTCGACAACCCCGACTCGGCGGCCGACGATATGTTCAATCGAAAGCAGTTCGACGAGGCCATGCAGGTGATCCGCCTGGCCCTCGACAACGAGTCGTTCTCGTTCCACGGCGAGATCTACGAATACCCGGTGCCCGGCATCCCCGATCGCGGCGGATTCGTCGACCAACTCAGCCTGGTCCCCAGACCTCTGTACCCCTACGAGACCTGGCAGGCGATCACCTCACCTCCCACGCTCGAGGCCGTGCCGCGCCACGGTTGGGGCGGCGTCATGTGGAACCGTCACTACAAGATGATGCGAGACTTCTGGGAACGCTTCGCCGAGATCCATGCCGAGACCCACGGCCGCGAACTGGCACCGGGCGAGAAACGAATGCTCGTGCTCAACACGTGCATCGAGGACTCCCGTGAGGCGGCGATCCAATCGGTGCGCCCGGGACACGACGAATTCTGGAAGTTCCTCGGTCCCTACGGATGGAGCCGGGGGTACATGGGTGCCGATGGTGGCCCGGCGCCGGCCGGTCTCATCCCCACGCTGGAGGA
>JAJRXJ010000190.1 GCA_024276355.1 Actinomycetes bacterium
CTCGGATGCGTCGACACCAGCACATTCGTGCCCGAGTTCATAGCTGGGGCCCGCACAGTCGCTCCGTCGGGGGTCACCGGCCCGGTCCAGTCACAGTTCGGATTCCACGTGATCAAGGTTCGATCGATGGGTCCGCTCACTGCCGAGAACCATCCGGAGATGGATCAGGCGGCGATCGACAGGGCCATGCAGCAGGTCAACGGTTCGGCCCAGAACAACGCCCGGAGCAACGCGATCCAGCAGATCATCAACGATGTCACGGCTCGGGTGTCGGGCAATGTCACCATCGACCCGCGCTACGGCGAATGGGACGACAATCAGGGTGTCATCGCACCCGGAGGCGTTTCCTCGCCGACAACGGTGGGCTGAGAACCCCGACAAATGGCGGGCCGTATAACGATCGCCGGCTTGGGACCGGCCGGTCCCGAGCTGACAACCCCCGAAACCGCTGACGCCCTGGCCTCACACGACCGGGTGTTTCTGCGCACCACGATTCATCCTGCCGCCGCGGTTGTGGAGGGTGCCGAGAGTTTCGATCACCTCTACGACACGTTGGGCACCTTCGCCGAGGTCTACGAGTCGATTGCCGATTCGCTCGTGGAGGCCACGGCATCGGGTGATGTGCTCTACGCCGTCCCCGGTTCTCCGTTGGTGCTCGAGCGTACCGTCGCGATCTTGCGCGACCGGGCGACCACGGCCGATGTCGACGTTGAGATTCTTCCGGCGATGTCGTTTCTCGATGTCGCATGGTCGCGACTGGCGATCGACCCGGTCGAGGAGGCGGTGCGCCTCATTGACGGTCACATGTTCGCCACTGCAGCAGCCGGACAGACCGGCCCCCTGCTGGTCGCCCACTGCCACGCCAAACACGTGCTGAGCGACATCAAGCTGGCCATCGACGAGGGGCCCGATGAGGTGATCGTGCTGCAGCGCCTCGGTTCCCCCGACGAGCTGATCTCCACCGTGTCCTGGGCCGATCTCGACCGTGAGGTCGAGGCCGATCACCTCACGTCCATCTACATCCCGAGGCTGGATGCACCGGTTGCGGGAGAATTCGTGAGGTTCGACGAGCTGGTGCGCACACTGCGCGAGCAGTGCCCCTGGGATCGCAAGCAGACCCACGCTTCGTTGCGCCGGCACCTTCTCGAGGAGGCACATGAGACCATCGAAGCCCTCGACAATCGCGCCCAGATGCCAGACGACACGCTCGACCCTGAAGCCGACGCTCATCTGAGCGAGGAGCTGGGAGACCTGCTCTACCAGATCTTCTTCCACGCCCGGGTGGCCGCGGAGCGGGGCGCCTTCGACATCACCGATGTCGTCAGTGGCATCCACGACAAGCTGGTGTTGCGTCATCCCCACGTGTTCGCCGATGTGGTGGCCGACGATGCCGACACGGTGCTGGCCAACTGGGAACAGATCAAGCAATCCGAGAAGGCACGCGAGTCGGCGATGGACGGCATCCCCCCGTCGCTGCCGGCCCTCATGCTGGCGTTGAAGATCCTCAAGCGCGCCGGCGGAACCACGGTTTCGGTCCGCTCTGCGGCCGAACGTTTTCGTGAGCCTCTGGAAGCCCTGGCATCACCGGTGAGCGCGGAGTCGTTTGGAGCTCTGCTGTTGGCCATGGTCGAGATCGCCCTGTCCGCCGACATCGACCCCGAGGCCGCTCTGAGAGGCGCGGCCCGAAGCTTCGAGAGTGATTATCGAGAGGCCGAAGGCCGGTTGTAGCCGCTCGAAAATCACCGGTCGGTCCCTATGGGCGGAGGGTGACATCGCTCCCGGGTGCAGGGCGCTACCATGCGGAACGCAACACTGATGGACGCCGATCGGGTCAGGGACGGAGTACGGCGCTCGGTCGGCGCGCCTCAGCGACGATCGCAAAACTCCAGGAGGTTCGACAGTGAGCACCATCGAAGGTCTGCATGCCCGTGAGGTTCTCGACTCGAGGGGCAACCCAACCGTCGAGGTCGAGGTGTATCTCGACAGCGGAGCGATGGGCCGGGCGATCGTCCCGAGTGGTGCCTCCACCGGGGCTTTCGAGGCCGTCGAGCTCCGCGACGGTGGAGATCGCATGATGGGCAAGGGCGTGCTCACGGCCGTGGGGTTCGTCAACGGCGAACTCGCCGACACCGTGATGGGCCTCGACGCTCTCGATCAACGCACCCTCGACGCCGAATTGATCTCCACCGACGGCACCGACAACAAGGGACGAGTCGGGGCCAACGCCATCCTGGGAATCTCGCTGGCTGCCGCGAAGGCCGCTGCCGCCGAGCTCGAGATTCCTCTGTGGCGCCACATCGGAGGGGCCAACGCCCACGTGCTCCCGGTGCCGATGATGAACGTTCTCAACGGCGGTTCCCACGCCGACAACAACGTCGACTTCCAGGAGTTCATGGTGATGCCGGTGGGAGCGGCTTCGTTCTCCGAAGCTCTTCGATGGGGCGTCGAGACCTACCACACTCTCAAGAAGGTCCTCCACGACCGCGGGCTCGGCGGCGGTGTCGGCGACGAGGGGGGTTTCGCCCCTGATCTCGAATCCAACGAGACCGCACTGGGTCTGCTGGTGGAGGCCATCGAGCGGGCCGGTCTGCGCCCCGGCGAAGATGTCGCCATCGCGCTCGATCCGGCATCGTCGGAGTTCCACAAAGACGGCAGGTACGTGCTGGCCAGTGAGGGCCGGAGCCTGACCTCCGACGAGATGGTGGCCGAATACGTGAGACTGGTCGACGCGTATCCGATCGTGTCGATCGAGGACGGCATGGCCGAAGAGGATTGGGACGGCTGGCGCAGGCTCACCGAAGCGATCGGCGACCGTATCCAGACCGTCGGCGACGACGTGTTCGTCACCAACACCGAACGGTTGGCACGTGGCATCGCCGAGGGTACCGCCAACTCGATTCTGATCAAGGTCAACCAGATCGGGTCGCTCACCGAGACCCTCGAGGCGGTCGAGATGGCCACCCGCAACTCGATGACCTCGGTGATTTCCCATCGTTCCGGCGAGACGGAGGACACGACCATCTCCGACCTGGCCGTCGCCACCAGCTGCGGCCAGATCAAGCGCGGAGCGCCGGCGCGCTCGGATCGGGTCTCGAAATACAACCAGCTGCTGAGAATCGAAGAACAGTTGGGTGAGGCCGCCGAGTTCCGGGGTCTGGCCGCGCTGGCGGGGCACCGCTGATGGCCGAGGCCCCGCGGTCAAACCATCTGGGCTTCCTGGTGAAGGCGTTGCTGGTACTGGCCACCGTTGCTCTTGGCGTTGGTTTGGCTTCGTTCCCGGTGAGCACCTGGTTCGAGCAGCGTTCCGAGCTGCGTGACTCGCAGGCCCAGCGGCAGGCCCTGGTGGAGCAAATCGATTCGATCGAGGCCCAGATCGCCCAGCGGGTGGGTCCGGACGGAGTCGCCAAGGCCGCGAAGTGTGTGGGGCTCTACGTCGAGCCGGGTTCGGAGGTCTATTCGGTGCCCGGTGTCCAAGGGTGTGTGACCGTTCCGTAGCCGCGCCGATGTGACACCTGTCGTCGGTTTCTCCTCCACGGCACCGGCGCGGCTAAGTTCCCGCCAAGCCGAAACCGGGGGAGACAGCAGATGACGATCGTTGGCACGAAGGTGCTTCGCAAGGAAGACCCCAAGTTCCTCACCGATGGCGCCACCTACACAGCCGATCTCGACGATGACCGCCTGGCGGGTGCGCTCCACGCCACCTATGTGAGATCCACGGTCGCCAACGGCCGGATCGAGTCGATCGAGACCGAAGACGCGTTGGCGATGCCCGGGGTGGTGGCCGTGGTGACCGCGGCCGATCTTCCGGAGGGATTGCAGACCCTGGCCGGGGCGGTTCCCCTGTTCCCGCCCGAAATGCTGAACCGGCCGGTGTTGTGTTCCACACATGTCCGGTTCGTCGGCGAGCCGGTTGCCGTGGTGCTCACCGAGGAGGCGTACCAAGGGGAGGATGCCGCCGAGGCCGTATACGTCGACATCGAGCCGTTGCCGGCGGTGGTCGACCTCGAGGCCGCGGCGCGCGACGAGGTGGTTATCCACGAGACTGTCGGCACCAACATGGCTTTCGATTTCTCGACCATGGGCATGGCCACCGGCTTCACCGACGATTCCTTCTTCGAAGGCTGCGAGGTGGTCGTGTCGCAACGCGTTGCCCACCAGCGCATGTCGGCTGCGCCCCTCGAGGTTCGTTCGGCGGCCACCACCTGGGATGGCGATCGGGTGGTCATGTGGATGTCGACCCAGGCGGCCCACGGCGCGCGTGATGGTGTGGCCGCGGCCTACGGGCTGGAGCCCGACCGGGTTCACATGGTGGCCCCCGACGTCGGGGGTGGGTTCGGTTCGAAGATCAACATCTACCCCGAGGAGGTCCTGCTCCCCTTCCTGGCCAAGACCACCGGCCGGCCGGTGCGTTGGTTCGAGACCCGAACAGAGAACATGATGGCCATGGGCTACGGCCGGGCCCATGTCCACTACGCCACCATGGGAGGCGACCGGTCCGGCAATGTCACCCACTATCGCATCGACGTGCTGGCCGATTCCGGGGCTTACGCCCGGATCGGCGGGTTCCTATCCATGTTCACCCTGCCGATGGTCTCAGGCACCTACGACATCCCCCACATCGAGACCCAGGCCCGTGCTTACGTCACCAACACGGTGCCGTCGGAGGCCTTCCGCGGTGCGGGCAGGCCGGAGGCGACGCTCACCATCGAGCGGTGCATGGACCTGTTCGCGGCCGAGGTCGGTATCGATCCGGTGGAGGTGCGTCGCCGCAATCTGATACAGCCCGACGCGTTTCCGGTCACCACGGCGGTCGGCACGGTCTACGACAGTGGCGACTACGAGACATCGCTCGACAAGGCCCTGGAGGCGGCCGGCATCGACGACCTGAGGGCCGAGCGCGACCGGCGTCGCGAGGCGGGTGACCCGGTGGCCATGGGCATCGGGGTGTGCACCTACGTCGAGGTCACGGCCGGGCCCGCGCCGGGCGGAAACGAATACGCGAAAGTTGAGATCACCCCTGAAGGTCGGGCCCGTGTCTATTCCGGATCGTTGTCCCACGGCCAGAGCCACGCCACCACC
>JAJRXJ010000191.1 GCA_024276355.1 Actinomycetes bacterium
CCAAGCAGATCTTCGTCGAACGAGACCCCAACAGCCTCATACCGGTGCTGTTCGGGGGCAAGGTGAAACTCACCGGCGACTCCTCGAAGATCCTGCTGCTGGCCGGGGCATTCACTCCCCCCGAACCCGGTTCCGACGCTGCCGCCATACCCCGTGAGGTGTTGGCGAGGATCGACGCTGTTACGGCTTGAGTTGGGTGGCGATCACCACCTCGGTGCCGTACGGATGCACCTCGTCGGCCGGCGGGTCGGTGGCCAGCACCGGTTTGGCGGGAGTTCCCTTGACGCTCACCACCTTGAATCCCTTGCCCTCGAGGATCGCTGTGGCCTCACTCACATCAAGGCCGATCACATTGGGGATGGCGCGAGGGGCCGGACCATCGGACACGTAGACGGTGACATCGGTGCCGCGCTCGACCTGGGCCCCCGAAGACGGCGAGAACCGGACCACCTGACCGGCCGGCACGGTCTCGGAGTATTCATGGTCCTCCACCGGATTCAGGCTCTCGGCCAGAATCGCGGTCGACGCCTCATCGATGCTCCCACCGGCCGGGATCTCGGGCACCACCCGCTTGGCCGGGCCCTTCGAGACCACCAAATCGACCGGGGTACCGGGATCAAGTTCGGTGACACCCGCCGCGAGACTGACCTCGATGACCGAATCGGCGGGAACGGTCTCGCTGGTTATCCGGGTGATGTTGCCCACGGTAAGGCCGGCATCGTCGAGCAGGACCTGGGCCTCGGAGTAGGGCACGCCGGCAAGATCGGGAACCAACGACAGTTTCGGACCCAGCGACACGTAGACGGTGACGACCTCGCCTTCCTCGAGCGATTCGCCCGTGGGTGGATCGGTTCTGACCACCTCACCATTGACGGTGCCGTCCTGTCGCACCTCGACGGTGTTCGATACCCAACCCAGCTCGGCGATCCTGGTTAGCACCGAACTCGAGTCGGAGCCCGCGAACTCGGGGATCTCGTGGGTGACCGGCTGACTGGCGAGCCAGGCCGCATACCCACCGGCGGCCGCTCCAGCCACCAGCAGCGCGGCCAGAATGATCCAGGGCCAACGACGGCGCCTGGCGGCCACCCCGGTGGCTCGATCCGATTTCGATTTCGACGATCGGCCGAGCCGCCGCGAGGCAGCGGGGGCTTCCTCGGGCACGGGCCCGATGGTCTCGCCGAAACGGGTGGCGTGGTTGGCGGCCTTGGCCGCCGAGGGGTTGAGTGCACCAACCAACGGGATGGGATCGGGGCGCGACAACGCCGACGCCGACTGCATCAGCATGGCCACCAACTCACCTGCCGATGGCCGCTCGTCGGGATCAAGGCTTCCGGCGCGACGAAGTGCGCCCTGCATGGGACCGGTGTCGATGTGGGGCTCGAACGGAGTCTCGGCCCGGGCCATCAGCGTGGCCACGGCGGTGTCGCCCACAAAGGGGACCTCACCGGATATGGCCTCGTTGATCACCAATGCCAGCGCATAGACGTCGGCGGCGGGCCCGACCTTCTCGCCTCTCGCCTGCTCGGGTGCTGCATAACGAACAGTTCCGATCATGGAGCCATCGGGCTCGGTCCACCCGGCCTCTGCCAAGGCCCTGGCCAAACCGAAATCCGCGATCCTCAGGCGCGCTCCCTCGCCGAACAGCAGATTGGCGGGCTTTATGTCTCGGTGCACGAGGCCCTGTTCGTGGGCGTAATCGAGGCCTCTACCGGCCTCGAGCCCCACCAGCAGACCCTGCGAGGGTGTGAGCAGCGTGCCCGACGAGATGATCGCCCGGAGACTCCCACCAGCCAGATACTCGGTGACCAGGAACGGAACCTCGTCATGGCCCCAGTCGTAGACACCCAGCACGTGGGGATGGTTGAGGGAGGCCGCGGCATGGGCCTCGGCCCGGAAACGACGCAGGAAGGCGTCGTCGTCGGCCAGACCCTCGTGGAGCACCTTCACGGCAACCCGGCGCCGGAGGGTGACATCGTCGGCCAGGAACACCCGCGCCGACGCGCCGACCCCTATCGGGGCGACTATGCGGTAGCGACCGCCCAGGACACGGCCGATGTCGCCTTCGAGGTCTGCGATCGTCATTGTCACCAAGGTACCCCTCCGGGGCACACCGCCGGTGGCTCCCAACCGGTGCCTACACTCCGAGATGTGCCAACAAGGACCCGAATCATCTTCACACTCCTGCTCGTGTCGGGCCTGTCCATGTTCGTGCTGGTGGGGATCATCGGCCGCGGTACAACCGACGACGTTTCGGTTTCGCGCAACCCGGCCATCGACGAACTCGTGCCACACCGGGGCGACGAGGTCCTGCAGCAGACCTCCGTGGGCATCGATCTCGCCCCCGAGTACCGGCTTCTGTCGCTCGTCATATCTCCCAACCCCACATGCACAGGCGGGGTCGAGGTGATCGACTTCGTCAATCAACTCGACGGTCTCAACCGCTACATATACGTACCCGACGCCGGCAAGCCCGTGACCGCTCTGTCCGCCGACGACAACTGCGCGGTGGCCATATTCGAAGAGGCTGCCAGGCCAGGCTCCACCCAGAGCATCGACTGGCGCTTCACGGTCAACTGATCAACCTCACATGGGTGAACCACTAGCATCCGCCCGATGAAAAGGCTTGGAACCCTCGCTCTGACCATGTCGGTGGTCGCCGCCGTACTCGTGCCGGCGGCGGCGTCGGCCGGCAGCGTCGGCGACGCGGTGGCCGCAACCAACCACACTCCGGCACAGATCGCGGCCAGCTTCGATCTTGCGTTGTTGCCGGGGCTGGCCCCCATCGGGGATCCCCCCGCCATCACCGGCGACCCGCAACTCGATGCCCGGATCCGTTCGATAGCCGAAGCCCGGGGTTACCAGCGACGCGCCGAACCGAACCGGCCGTTGGTCAACGTGGGCGGAAGGTTTCTTCAGCCCGAGGCCGCGGCCGGGTGGGAGTCGCTGCGGGCCGCCGCCGCTGCGGTGGGCATCCCGATCTCCATCACATCCGGCTATCGCCCGGTCGATACTCAGATCGGCTTTCTCGTTCAACGCCTCGGCAACCGCTCCGACGCGGCCATAGACCGCGCCTTGAGCACCGTGGCCGCACCCGGTTACTCCAAACACCACACGGGATACGCCATCGACATGCGGTCAGGCCCCTACGAAGGCTTCGCTTTCAAGGACAGTGCCGCCTACGCCTGGCTCGCGGCCGACAACTTCGCCAATGCCAAGGCCCACGGCTGGCTTCCCAGTTATCCCGAAGGATCTGCACTCGTGGGGCCCAGACCGGAGCCGTGGGAGTTCGTCTGGGTGGGCCCCACCAACATCATCTGTGGCGACTTTCAACCCTCTCCCGGGCACCCGTTCTGCGATGCCATCGGCTCGACATTCGAAGGCGACATCGAATGGCTGCTGTCCAACGGGATCACCACAGGATGCCACGACGCAAGGTACTGCACCGACGATCACCTCACGCGCGCCCAGGCAGCCACCATGATGTGGCGACTGTCAGGGCTGCCCGTCGCCTCCACGACCACCGACCCGTTCGACGATGTGCCACCCAACGCCTACTACACGCAGCCCGTCCATTGGATGACCGACAACGCGATCACAACCGGCGTGACCGCCACCGAGTTCCTGCCGCTCAGGCCGACCACCCGGGCCGAGTTCGTGACCTTCCTGTGGCGAATGGCGGGTCGGCCGAGTGCGGTTTCGCCGATTCCGTTCGACGACGTGGATCCCCACGGTTGGAGCGCCGACGCGATCGCATGGGCGTCCGAGACCGGAATCACCCACGGCACTTCGGCCACGATGTTCTCCCCTGATGCGCTCACCACCCGCGGCCAGGCGGCCGCGTTCCTACATCGATTCTCGCGGAGTTCCGGCATCGGCTGAGCCGTCCACGGTGGACCGGTCTGGACATGCACGCGGTTCTGCTGATAGTTGATTCCATGCCGTTGCCCTCGAGTCGCGACCCGAAATCACTCCGATCGTCGCTTGAGCAGTGGCTACGCGCCGAGGTTGGCGACGAGGTCACCGTGGGTCCGCTCAGCGTGCCAGACGGGGCCGGATACTCATCGGAGACCTACCTGTTCGATGCCGACTGGGCCGACGCCCGCCACGGACTCGTTTGCCGCATGGCCCCCGAGGCCGCCGACATGCCGGTCTTCCCGACGTACGACCTCTCGCTACAGGTCAAGGCAATGTCGGTGGTGCGCAGCCACGCGCCGACCGTGCCGGTCCCGAACGTGTTGTGGCACGAAACCGACCCGTCTCATCTGGGCAACGAGTTCTACATCATGGAAAGGGTTGGCGGCCGAGGGGCCCCCGACAACCCGCCCTACGTGTTCGGGTCATGGATCACGGAGGCCACCCCGGACCAACGCCGAATCGTGCAGGATCACTGTGCCGATCTGATGGCGGCCATACACACCATCCGGGTCGACTCCGGCGTCCGGGAGATCCTCACCCGTCCGAGGTGGGGCGACACCCCACTTGATCAGCATCTCAACCACCAACGCTGGTATTACAACTGGGCTCGTGGCGACGCCGCGTTCCCTCTGATCGAGACCGCCCTCGACTGGCTCGAGGCCAACCGGCCCGAAGATGACCCCGTGGGCATCAACTGGGGTGATGCCCGTATCGGAAACATCCTGTTCGATACCGACGGGGATCTTCATCCGACCGCCGTGGTCGACTGGGAGATGGCCTGCCTCGGTGCGCCCGAAGCCGATGTCACCTGGCAGCTCATGCTCCACCATTTCTTTCTCGACATCGCCGACATCATGCGCATGGGCAATCCCTGCCCGGGCTTCTTCGATGGTCCCGAATTCGTGGGGCGCTACGAAGCCACCTCAGGACGCAAGCTCCGTGACCTCGAGTGGTATTACGTGTTCGCCCATCTTCGCTTCGCCATCATCACCCTGCGGACCAGTCGACGGGCCATTGCCTCCGGTGAGATGGCCCCGAGCGACGACCCCCAGGATCTCATCAGCAATCGAAGAATCCTGGAAGCCGCGCTGTCGGGCTCGAATCCCTACTGGGACCTTCCCTGACCTCGCATCCGACCGGCGCTTACCGACAACGGCCTGACACGGCGGCCTCGTTCACCGAGAACCCAAGCGGCCGCTCCGAGCATCAGCAGCATCAGACCGAGCAACACCATACGTTCGCCGGTGAACCCGGTGAACGCCAGCGCGTTCGCGGCCACCTTGGTGGCCACCGCACCGAGCACCGACGTGGGGATCTCGACTCCGTTGACGCTATTGCCGCCCACGACCGACGCCGAGTTGATGATTTCGGTACCACGATCCGCGGCCACGAACGTGTTCACCCGCACTGTCACCGACTCGCCGACCCCCAACTTATTCGAGGTGGTGCATGTCACGACTGCACCCACAGTCCCGAGGGCATCACAGGTGAGGGCGTCGCTGGTGGCCGAGCGCCACTCGAGGGTGTTGGGCAGACGATCCTTCACCACGATCGGAGCCGATGTCGGCGATGGCCCCTGATTGGTGACGGTAATGAGCCACGTGGCCTCGCGGTGGCTGCGGAGTTCGCTGTCGAGGACCTTGTCGATTTTGAGCACCGACAACGGCACCGACACGGTGTCCGATGCCGTGTCGTTGGCGGGATTGGGGTCGGTCGGATTGTCGCTGGCGACAGTCACAGTGTTGGTGACGCTCGGGGCGGCCTCGGCCGCGACATCGACTATCAGGTCGATGGTGGCGCTGGCCCCCGCTGCCAAAGTTCCGTTGAACGTCGTGCACGTGAGCGTGATGCCCGAAAGCGCACAGGACAGGTCTGTGCCCTCGGCTCTCACGAAGGCAAGTCCGGCCGGGAATGCATCTATGACCTTCACGAGGTTCGAATCGGATGGGCCGAGATTGCTCACACCCACCGTGAAACGGCCCTGGCCACCCACCGGGAAGTCACCCGTGTGCGTCTTGGTGACCGCAAGATCGGCCTCCAATCGCTCGCCGAAGTCGACGTCGGTGCGGTTGGCGCCGGGCGCCAGCACGAGCGAGGCCGTGCGGTCGTGGCCGCCGTCGAGATCGTATGTGGACGCCATACCGGTCGGGATGGTTGCCGGATCGAGGCTGACGCTGACATTGCCGGCGGGTAGCCCGCCGACCGTCCACGTGCCGTCCACGGCTGTGGTGGTTGTCAGTGTGGTGGTGGCGCCCGATGTCTGGGCTGTCCACACGACAGTGACATCCACTCCGGGCAAGGGAGTCTCGCCCGAATCAACCACCCCGTCGGCGTTGAGATCGGTCCAAACCAGATCCCCCACTGAACCCGTGCCCGTATAGGCGAAGTCCTGTAGAAGGTCGATGCTCTCGTTGGTTGCGGTAATGGGATCATCGGCAAGGGTGAGCGCCGACGCGCTGTCGTTGCCACCATCGGGGTCGACGGTCTGGATCACACCACCGGGGAGGGTCGCCGGGTCGATGATCACGGTGATGTCGCCATCGGGCAGGCTGGCTACGCCCCACGAGCCGTCGGACGCCGTCGTGGCGGTGGTGGTCCATGTCGAACCGTTCAGCGGATCGGTCCAGGTGACAGAAAGATCGACACCCGGAAGTCCGATGTCGGAACCGTCAGGGCCGGAGCCGCCGTTGCCGTTGATGTCGAGCCAAACCAGGTCCCCCACGGACCCGAGGCCGCGGTAGCCGAAATCCAGATCGATTCTGGCGGGTGTGACCGATGTGAGGGTCACCTGGGCAGAGCCGGTTGTTCCTGTGGTTACCGATCCGTCGGCTGGGTCGTCGAGATCGTGGGTGGCCTCGATGTGGGTCGGTAGCGTGGCCGGATCGACCGCAACGGTGAGGGCCACACCGAGGGGCAGGTTGTCGACTGCCCAGGTGCCATCGGGGGCGGTGGTGGCGAGGCGGGTGACCACCACCCCACCGGGCCCCGTGTAGCCGACGCTCACATCGACACCCTTCAGGCCGGCTTCGCCCGGGTCGAACACGCCGTCGCCGTTGAGGTCGAGCCAGACGCGATCGCCCACCGAGCCTGTGCCGGTGTAGCTGAAATCCAGGTCGACCAAGCCGGCGCCGGCCGGCAGCGAGACAGTGGTGGTGCCGTCGAGATCGGTGGACGTGGCCGAGACTCCGAAATCTCGATCCCAGGTCGGGGTGGTCACCCCGAGGGGGAGATCGGCGGCGGCGACCGTCGCCCGGTAGATGCCAGCCGGGAGATTGACGATGGTCCATGTGCCATCGGCTGCTGTGGTGGTCGGGAATGTGAGATCATCGACAGATTCGTCAATGCTTGGAGTAGCGGGGTCATCGCCAAGCACGCCGTCCCAGCCTGCCCAGCCGACGGTGATGCCCACGTTCGGAATGCCTTGGTCGGATCCGGTCGCGGCCGCAGTTCCGCTGTTGTCGGCGTCGAACCAGACCAGGTCGCCGAGCGATCCTGTGCCGGTGTACCCGAAGTCGACATCCATGTATCCGGTGGCGGTTCCCGGGAGCACAATCCCGGCTGTCTTGCTGTCGAACGTGGTGGCGGCGTTGGTCGACTGTGCGGCCGCGATCACCGGGTCGTCCTTCAGTTCGAACGTCTCGGTCATTCCGGCTGGCAGAGTCGCCGAATCGACGGTCACGGTCATGGCCGTGTCGTTGGGAAGACCGGTGAATGAATAGTTTCCGGAGGCGTCGGTGATGGTATTGCGGGCTACGACGGTGGTGCCATCGGCCGGGTCGGTCCACGACACGCTCACACCGACATTCGGGATTCCGGGTTCGGCCGGCTGCTGCACACCGTCGGCGTTGATGTCGAACCAGATCTTATTTCCGAGACCCACGGAGAGGGGCGTGAAGGAGACGGTGGCGTCGTCATCTTCGTTGACCCCGGCCCCGGCGAGATTGCCGGGTGTCGAATCGATGTCCCATTGGTCGGCGGTGGCCACTTCAGCGGTGTTGGAAACTGCCGAGGCAGTGTTGATCTGCGCCACGATGTCGACCGAAACAGTCGCTCCTGATGCCAAAGGACCAGCTAGGGTCCAGGTGCTGGTGGCCGGCACATAATCGCCGAGCGTTGCCGTGTCGCTCACATATACCAAGCCGGCGTCGAGGACATCTCTTACGGTCACGCCGGTGGCGGCGTCGGGGCCAGCGTTGCTCACCGAGATGCGGTAGGTGATGAAGTCGCCATAGTAGTAGGGCGCGGTCTCTACAATCGTCTTGGTGAGCGACACGTCGACCCGGCGGATCTTCGCGGCGGCGTCATCGCTGCCGTGGATGCCGTTGGCCACACCGTCGTCGTCGCCGTAGGACCCGGTGACGTTGGACGTGGCACCGGAGGCATCATCACCGGTCACTGCGGAGTCGTTGAGGTGGGTGAACGAGCCAGTGGTTCCGACAGCGAGCAGCGAACCCTGGGGGACGAGGTCATACTCGATGGCGAACGACTTGCCGGCAGCGAGGCTTGCCACGACGTTGGTCCATGCCAGAGGTCCGGTGGAGCCGCCCGTTGGGTCGGGCAGAGCCACAGGAGTGGTTCCTGCGAGGTTCTCGATCTTCGCTGATCCGGCTTGGTAGAGCCATCCGGTCGGCAGAGTGTCGGACACGTCGATTCCGTGGGCTGTCCCGGCACCGTCATTGTGAACCACGAGCCGCCAACGGAAGACCTGCCCGGCTCTGGCGTCGGTGGCATCCATTCCGCTGGCCGGCACCTTCTCGATGACCAGATCAGGGAAACGGGCGGTGAGGGTAACGACGTCGGCGGTGGTCGGGTTTCGGGTTCCCCCGTAGTTGGTGGGCACATCGGTGTTGATGAGACCACCACCGACGCTGGTTCGAGCAGCGGACGAAAGACCCCAGTATTGGGTGACGTCGGCAGTGTCGACGATTGTCTGATTGTTGCTGAGCACCGACGACGGTCCGGCCGTGGTCTCGTATGTGAAGCTAACCGACGCACCGGGAGCCAGCGGGCCCGGGATGGTCCAAGTGATGGTGCGGGCCGGGGTTGGAGCAAACACTCCCCCGCCGGTGATCGAAACCGGGTCGCTCTCACCGGCTGCCGGCAGCGTGTCGACAACCGTGATGTCGTGGGCCGGCCCATCGCCGTTGTTGGTGACGATCACCGTGTACTGGTGGGCGACACCGCTTTCGGTATCGCAGGTGTCGGCATCGGCGCTCGGCTCACAGGCGGTCGGACCGGGAAGAGCCTTGACGTTCTTGTTGATGGCCAACTTGGGTTCGACCACATCGAGGGTCTGACTCACCGGACCGTCGCTGTCGCTCCAACTGGTGGAGGTGGCACCAGGAAGATCGGTGACGGACGCCGGTGTGGTGGTGATTGTGTCAACGATGTTCCACACCAGACGGGCACTGTTGGTCGGTGTGGAAGTGGCAGTTGCGCTCGAGGCGACGTGGACCGTGTAGTTGATGGTGATCACACAATCGCCACCGGTGGCCTCGACATCACCGAGCCACCAGCCGAGGGTCTGACCCGACGGGGTGAGGGCCACCACGTCGCTTGCGGTCATCGCGGTGAGGGTGCTGCCGCTGATGCGTTGACACTGGCTCGACACCACCGGGGTCGCCGCCGACTCGTACACCAGTGTGGATGGAAGCTGATCGAAAATGGTGGCGTCGTGGACTCGGTTGTTCTGTGGGATCTTCACCGCCACCTGCATGTCCGCCGGTTGCCCCACCGCGGCGATCAGATTGTCGGTATCGATCAGGTCGAACGGGTCGGAATCGAACGGGGCCACGTCCTTGGCAATGACCGCCAATGGCAGCTCGATGGTGTCGGTTGTGGTCGATGAATACGACGTTCTCTCGCCCGCGACCACACCGGCCAGACTGGTGGCGGTGACATTGGCCGTGTTGGTTAGCCGACTCGACGCAATGGCCGGATTGTCGACGGTGACCGAATAGGTGATGTTCACCGTCGCGCCCACCGCCAGCGATGCCAGTGCTGCCACCTGCGCGACATCCCATGTGAGGGTGCCGAGCGTGGAACCTGTGCCAGCGGTGAACACGCCCCCGTCGGGGTTGCCGACCAGGGTCACGCCCAGCGGCAACACGTCGGTGACCACCATGTCGTGAGCCACCGAGTCCCGTCCGCTGCCGTCGTCGGGGTTGGTGACCGCCAGCGTGTAGGTGATGGTGTCGCCGGGGGCAACGTTTGAGAGACCATCTGCGGGCACGTCGGTGTCGGTACCCGAATCGGTCTTGGCGATCTGCGGATTCGGCTCCACCACCCGGGTGATGAGATTGGTCGAAGACACCGCCGGCAGGGCCGATCCGGTCGAATCGTTCCACGCGAGAATCGCCTTGTTGCGAACGTTCTGGCCGCGGCTGGCGTTGGCGTTGACCACTGTGTCGAAACCCACGGTGATGGTGTCGTCGCCCGACCCGGCCGGGTTGTGCCATGTGGCCGGGAAAGTCACGGTGATCACACCGAGGGCAACGTTCACGGTGACGTCATTCGTGGTCAGGCCGGGGACACCATCTACGTCGAAATATCCGGAGGTGGTCGACACCAACGTGACACCGGTGGAGTTGACACCGTCGAAAAGTATGGCGTCCACCGATGTCAGGGCCACGAAGTCCAGCTTGTTGTTGAGCGTGTCGGTGATGGTGGCTCCGTGAAGGTCGGTTCCTGCGGGCAAGTTGGCCGTGAAGTGGTATGCGATGTGTTCACCAATGGTCGCTTCATCGACAGACCCCGCGAGGGAAGGATTCTGAAGGTTGGTTCCGGCGGCACCGTCGGTGATCGACGACTGCTGAACCTTGGTCACCGACGCGTTCGGGAGCGTGATCGACGACGACGCGTTGGCGGCAGTGGTGTTGGGCGTGGCCAGGGTCGGGTCGATGTTCGATGCCGGGATGTAGACCGGTGGTGTCGAACCATCGTTGGGGGCTCCGGGCGAGTATTGGCGCACTCCGGCATCGTTGGTCAGCAACTGCCCGGCGGCCAGCCCGGTGGGCATAACCAAGCCGTAGCTGAGCAGGGCCGTGGCACCAGGGTCGAGGTTGTCGACGGTGAACACGAGAACGCTACGGCCGTCATACACCGTGCTGGTGAGTGGGTAACTCCCCGTACTGGGGGGCAGAATACAGGCGACAGATCCGGCAACATCGAGGCTGGCGG
>JAJRXJ010000192.1 GCA_024276355.1 Actinomycetes bacterium
CCCCGAGCGGCTGCCGAAACGACTCTTCGACGACCAACTAGACCGCGATCTGTCGGTGGCAAGGGCCGCGGTGGCGTGGGTGGCCGGCATGACCGACCGCTACGCGTTCACGTTCGCCAAGGAGTGGTTGGGGATGAGACCCGACATCCTGCCCCGTGGCGTCGACGTGTGATTCTGCGAATGCCGATGCCCGCCCGAAAGCCGAGCGGATTCAGACCGGCAGCACGTCGACAAGCTTGCGGCCCCGGCGGCTGCCGAACTTGACCACACCGTCGGAGGTGGCGAACAAGGTGTCGTCACCACCCTTCATGACGTTGTTGCCGGGGTGGATTCGGGTGCCGCGCTGACGCACGATGATCGAACCGGCCAGAACCTGGCCACCATCGAACACCTTCACGCCGAGGCGCTGGGAATTGGAATCGCGACCGTTGCGTGTGGAGCCGCCGCCCTTTGTCTTTGACATGGCAGATCAGCCCTTCTTGATGTCGGTGATCTCGATGCGAGCCAAGGTCTGACGATGACCCCACCGCTTGCGGTTGTTGCTCTTGTTCTTGTAGAGGAACCCGTTGATCTTGACGCCCCTGACCTCTTCGATCACACGAGCGGTGACCGAGGCCGACGACAAATCGCCGGGAGACGCGACAACGGTGTCGCCGTCGACGATGAGCACTGGTTTCAGCGATACTTCGGTGCCGGGCTCACCCAGACGCTCGACATCGAGTGTCTGGCCCTGCTCCACGCGGTATTGCTTACCGCCTGTCTTGACTACTGCGTACATAGACATGGGAGGCTAGCGGGTTCGACCGGGGGAACCACCGAAACAACCGTGGTAGGGCACCTCATCCGATCAGATCCTCGATGATGATGTGGCCGGTGCCACTGCACGTGGGACAGATGTCGGAAACCGTCTCCAAGAGGCCTTGCCCGATTCGCTTCCGGGTCATCTCCACGAGGCCCAACTCCGAGATCTCGAACACCTGGGTTCGGGTCTTGTCGCGGGCCAGTGCGGCCCGGAATGTCTTGGTGACCTCGTCACGATTCTTGGCGATCTCCATGTCGACGAAGTCGATCACGATGATGCCGCCGATGTCTCTGAGCCGCAGCTGATGGGCCACTTCCTCGGCGGCTTCGAGGTTGTTGCGAAATACCGTCTCCTCCAGGCTCGACTTGCCGACGTTCTTGCCGGTGTTCACATCGATCACCGTGAGGGCCTCGGTGGTCTCGATGATGAGCGAGCCACCAGATGGCAGCCACACCTTGCGGTCGAGGGCCTTGCGGAGCTGTTCCTCGATGTGGTGACGCTCGAACAAGGACAATGATTCCTTGTCGGGATCATGAAACTCCACACGATCCGCCAATGCCGGGGTGATGCTGCCGACGTAATCCCGAATCTCCTCGTAGAGCCGCCGATCGTCTATGACCACTCCGCGGTAGTCCTTGTTGAACTCCTCGCGGATGACCCTCACCGCGGCTTCGGGCTCGCGGTAGAGCAGCGCAGGCGCCTTGGTCCGCTTGGCCAGGGCCTCGATCTCGTCCCACTCCGCAACGAGTCGCTGGACATCTCTGGAGATTTCCTCGGCGGTCACGTTTTCGGCGGCCGTGCGCACGATCACACCGTGTTTCGCGGGCTTGGCCTTGTCGAGAATTTGTCGAAGACGGCGGCGCTCCTTGTCGGGCAGGCGCTTGGATATCCCGTAGGTGGTGCTGTTGGGGACCAACACCACGAACCGGCCCGGCAGCGACACCTCCTGGGTCAGGCGGGCGCCCTTGTGGGCTATCGGATTCTTGGTCACCTGACAGAGAATCGACTGCTTGGCCTTGAGGATGTCCTCGATTCGCGGCTGCTCGGCGCGGCCGCCGTCGACATCGTCAGGGTCGTAGTGGACATCGCCGCGGTAGAGGACGGCGTTCTTGGGTGTTGCAATGTCGACAAAGGCCGCCTCCATACCCGGCAACACGTTTTGCACACGGCCGAGGTAGATGTTGCCGTGTATCTGGGTGACATCGTCGGACGGAAGCGACACGTAGTGCTCGACCAGTTTGCGGCCTTCGAGAACAGCAATCTGAGTCGACTTCTCACCCACCGACACCGCCATCATGTAGCGACCCACCGCCTTGCCGTTGCGGGTACGACCGCGTCGACGCTTGAGGGTCTTTTCGTCGAGTTCGACGGCGTCGCCACCGATTGTGGCCTCAACCGGCGTGGGGGGCTTGCGCTGCTTTCCTCCTCGGCGACCGCCGTTGGACTGCTGCTGGCGATTCCTGCCCTGGGCTTTCTGGCCACCCTGGTTCTTCTGGTTGCCCTGGCCTCCCTGACCGCCGGAACCGCCGCGACCACGCCCACCACGTCGACGACGACGCTTCTTGGACGACGACTCGCCGCCCTCGGCCTGGCC
>JAJRXJ010000193.1 GCA_024276355.1 Actinomycetes bacterium
ACGGTTCGGTGCGCAAACGAGACCATCGTGGGCCAAACCAATACCGCCGTGTGAGAAGTGAGCCGTGAGAAGCAAACACCATGGCGCCACGAGAGGGAAAGGAGGGGCAATGCGTACCACAACCACCGCGGCGGTCGTAGCGGTAGCGCTCCTCGTCGGAGCATGCGGCACCACCGCCCCCAACTCCTCCTCCGCTCTGTCGGCGGTTCCAACGTTCACCTCGGCGCCTGCAACATCTTCCACAATCGTGGTTGAGCCGACTGTGCCGCTCGCCGCCCCGGCGCAGACTGAAACCGTCGCACCGAACCCGGCCCCGGTCGACCCGCCGCATTACCTGACACCACCGATCACCGTGGCCGTGATCGCCCCCCCGAGCACAATGGCCCCCTTGGCGAGCCCGGCATCTCTCTCGGGAGTTGCCGGGATCACCGCAAGTGCCAGTGTGCCCGCGGTTGAACCCACGACTGTTGCGCCCCCCGCGACGACTCCACCGGCAACGGTTCCCCCCACCACTCTCGCGCCCCCAACGACGCCACCGCCCACAACGGTTCCGCCCACCACGGTCGCTCCCCCCACCACAACCGTTTCCCCCACCACAACCGTTTCCCCCACCACCACCGCACCTCCGGCCAACACATGGCTCCCCGTCGATGCCGGGGCCGCAGCCAGATTCGCGGCCGACATCAACCAGCTACGAGCGGGTCTTGGGCTCGGGGCGCTCACGCGTGATCCCCAACTTGATTCGCTGGCCATGGGTTGGGCCCAACACATGGCCCAGACCGGAAGCCTGCAACACTCCACCATCATCCACTCGCTGGTCAACAACGGTTGGTCGGCAGCAGCCGAGAACATCGGCTACGGCCCGAGCGAGACCGTTGTGTTCAATGCGCTGGTGGCCAGCACGGGCCACTACACCAACATGACCAACAGCGCCTACACCAATGTGGGTACCGCGGTGGTGGTGGTCGGCAACACCATCTGGACCGCTCACCTCTTCGCCGGCTGAGAAAGCCGATCGGAGCTCGTCGGTTTTGCGGCTCCATCCCTCGTAACCTCGGTGACGCCGAACCCGTTCGCAGCGGACGGATTCGCATCACGCCCCACGAGAGGATTCCACCAATGGCCCCCACCCCGAGCCCAGCGGCCGACGGATCGAGCGAACGACGCGAGAAGTTCGATTCCGCCCCGGAGATGTTCATCGACCCCGAGAAGTCCTACACCGCGGTGATGACCACCAGCCTCGGAACCATGAAGATCGCTCTCGACCCGATCGCAGCGCCCAAGACCGTCAACAACTTCGTGACCCTGGCCCGCTACCACTACTACGACGGCATCATCTTCCACCGCATCATTCCCGGCTTCATGTGTCAGGGCGGCGACCCGACCGGAACCGGAATGGGTGGCCCGGGCTACAAGTTCGAAGACGAACTCCCCAAGCCCGGCCGCTACGAGATCGGCTCGGTTGCCATGGCCAATGCTGGCCCCAACACCAACGGCTCGCAGTTCTTCATCGTTTCCGGCCCGAGCGGTGTGGGCCTGCCCCCTCTCTACTCGCTGTTCGGCAAGGTCGTGTCGGGTCTCGATGTTGTCGAGGAGATGCAGAACGTGCCGACCGCTCGTGGTGATCGCCCCAAGACCGATGTCGTGATCGAGTCGGTTGAGATCATCGAAGGCGACTGACATGGCGATCGACACCGTCGGTGTGGTGGGAGCCGGGGCCATGGGCAGCGGCATCATCGAGGTCGTTGCCCGCAACGGGTTGAAGGTGGTGGCCCGGGAGATTTCTCCCGAGGCCGTCGAAGCCGGAAAGACCAGGGTGGAGGGCTCGCTCGAGAAGGCTGTGTCGCGCGGCAAGCTCGACGAGGCTGATCGTGCCGCCACCCTGGCCAACATCGTCTGGACCACCGACTTCGACGAGTTGGCCCCATCCGACCTGGTGATCGAGGCGGTTGTCGAGAACCTCGACCTCAAGGCCGAGATATTCAAGGCGCTCGATTCGGTTCTGGATGCCGATGCGATCATGGCCACCAACACGTCGTCGATTCCGATCATCGACATTGCGATGGCCACCAGCCGCCCGGAGATGGTGTGCGGCATTCACTTCTTCAATCCGGCAACGGTCATGAAGCTCGTGGAGGTGATCTCAACTCAGCGCACGTCGCCCGAGGTCATTTCGGTTGTCACCGACTTCGCCACCAATGTGCTGGGCAAGCGGGTGGTGCCGGCCCCCGACCGGGCCGGGTTCGTGGTCAATGCGTTGTTGATCCCCTACATCTGTCAGGCGATCGCCATGTTCGAGGCCGGTCATGCCAGCGCCGAAGACATCGACGCGGCCATGCAGCTCGGCTGCGGGCATCCGATGGGTCCGCTCACCCTGGCCGACATGATCGGCCTCGATGTCTGCCTGTTCACCGAGGAATCACTCCACGCCGAATACCAGGAGCGTTTCCTGGCTCCGCCGCCTTTGCTGCGGCGCATGGTGTCCGCCGGCAAGCTGGGCCGCAAGAGCGGTGAGGGTTTCTACACCTACTGAGTGTCGGGGGTTTCCCTGTCGTCTCCCAGGGCCGATCCGGCAGGGTGGAGCCTCTGGGGGTTGATCGAAACCGAGTACGGAGAAGCCGGCAGCGGGGTCGGCGGATCCGGCTTGGTTTCCGATGTGAACACGATCAGACCCGCGGTGATCACCCCCAGAATGGCCACCAGCGCTGCGACCGTCAGCACGACATAGAACCGGTGGGCATCGGAGTTGTCGGAGATCAGGCCCGAGAGGATGCTGATTCCGGCGGCGGCACCGATCTGCCCGGTCATGTTGAGCATGCCGGTTCCGACCCCCATGTCCTTGGGGCCGACGGCGCTGGTGAGCGCAGCGATTATCGCCGGTCTGGCTATGCCGCTGCCGGTTCCCGCCATTGCTGCGCCGATGAGAACCAGCCAGACCGAATGATCGATTGCGCCTCGTCCGATGATGAACAGGGCCAGCGCGATGAGCGTTGTGCCGGTGACGACCACCGATCGTCCGCCGAACTTCAACACGGCCCAGCCGGCGATCCATGCCCCGGCCGCGAACGCTATGGGTCGGGGCAGGATCATCAGGGATATACGGGTGGTGTCGAACGAGAACGTGCTTCCGAGCATCAGCGAAGTGATCACCAAACCGGCCATGTAGGGGCCGTTGATGAATACCTGGCTCAGGAGCGGGAGGGCCACGTTTCGTTCGCGGATCATCGCCGTGGACACGAGCGGATGGTCGGTGCGGCGCTCGACGAGCACGAAGACCCCGAGGGCGATCATCCCGGCGACAACGGCGATGGAGATGAGAGGATTTCCCCAGCCGACGTGGGGGGCGCGGTTGATGGATATGAGAATGGCGCCGACACCCGCGGCCAGGATCAGCCCGCCCTTGAGATCGAACTTGATGCCGGATCTGCGTTCTGTGGCCGGCAGCACCCGGTGGGCGAAGAGCACGGCCAGCGCTGATCCGACACCCTGGATGAGGAAGAGAATGCGCCAACTCGTGAGGTCGATCAGCGGTCCGCCGAGGACCACGCCGATGGCGGGGGATGCCGCCAGTACCGCGCTCCAGGTTCCGGCCACCGACGTGCGTTTCTCCTCCGGGAACACCGACATCATGATGGCCAGCGCCGACGGCCCGGTGGACGCCGACGCGCTCTGAGCCAACACCCGCAGGGCGATGAGCGAGGCTGCATTCCAGGCGAGGGCGGTGGCGATCGAGAAGATCGATGCCAGTGAGAAACCGATCAGGTACATGCGGCGATGGCCGTAGAGATCACCGAGTTTCCCGGCCATTGGGGTGAATACCGCGAAAGCCAGCAGCGGGGCGGCGATCACCCAGGTGATGGTGGAGATGCTGGTGTTGAGGTCGACAGCGATGTCGGGTAGGGCAGCCGAGAGAACGGTGATCGGGAACGAACTCGATGCCACACCGATGAGGGCCACCACCTGCACGGTGCGCGGCGAGAATCGTGGCGCAGCGTCGTTGGGCATTGCGAGAGCGTACGTGAACGATCGTTCACTCAGCCATTTGTATGACCGGCGTCACGAGGTGAAACCCGGGATGGTGATCTCAGCCGAAGTTGTCGGCCCAGGCCGCGGCCTCATGTCTGGCCTGCTGTTCGGCCGGAATGGCCAGATAGGCAGCGCGGTGTGATCGCAGCCTGGCCAATCCGCGGAAATACGAGGCGAGGTACGTTCGCAGAAAGCCGATCAGCCCGGCCTCGGCGAACTGTCTGACATGCACCAGTTCGTGGGCCATGAGCATGCTGCGGCCGCGGCGATCCGAGTCGTCGAGGAGCAGGACATGTCGGCCGATGGTCATGCCGGCGGCACCGGGAGCGAGGATCGGCACTCGGACCACCCTCACCTCGGCGAGCAGCGACATGTCGACGTGGTCGTAACCGACGAGCTCCGGACCTTCGAGGCGTCGCCCGATCATCTGTCAGCTCCAGGATTCGATCACGGCCGGGACATCGGTGATCGAATCGACCGTGACGACGCTCGCCTGATGAAGTTCGGCTCGTAGTTGGTGGTCGGACTCATGGGCCCAGGTGACGTGGTAGGGCACATGGATGGCCCGTCCCCCGAGTTCGGCGATCGGGGCGATGTCGCTGCGCATCGAGTTTCCGAT
>JAJRXJ010000194.1 GCA_024276355.1 Actinomycetes bacterium
CAAGCTCAACGCGTTGAGGTTGCGTAATCTCGCGCGGAAGCGGGCCTGAGCCATGGCCGGTGGCGAGTCCCGCGGTGAGCTGTGGCACGGACGATTCGAGGGAGGCCCTTCGGAGGCGCTCCAGGCCCTCAACGACAGCCTGCCCTTCGATCGCCGCATGTATCGCGAAGACATCGCCGGGTCGCGTGCCCATATTCGGATGCTCACCGACGTGGGCCTGTTCGACAGCGTCGAACGCGATCGTGTCCTGACCGCGCTCGACACGGTTGAGCAGGAAATGGCCGATGGCTCGTTCGTCGTGGCGCCTTCCGATGAAGACATCCACACCGCCGTGGAGCGGAGGGTGACGGAGTTGGAGCCTGCCGGCGCCAAGATGCACACGGGTAGAAGCCGAAACGATCAGGTGGCCACCGACCTGCGTCTGTGGACTCGCGGCGCGGTCGACGATGTATCCGATCTGGTTGTCCGGCTGGCCCGTACGATTCTGGCTCGCGCCACTGAGGTGGGCGACGCGCAGTTGCCGGGTTACACCCACATGCAACAGGCTCAGCCGGTGGCGCTGGCCCACCACCTGCTGGCCCACGGCTGGGCCCTGATGCGGGATCTCGATCGGTTGTCCGACAGCCGTCGCCGGGTCGATGTGTCCCCGCTCGGGGCGGGAGCGCTCGCTGGATCGTCGCTTCCGCTTGATCCGGTGGCGACCGCCGAGTATCTCGGCTTTGCAGCCGTGTTCGACAACAGCCTTGATGCGGTGAGCGATCGCGACTTCGTTGCCGAGGTCCTCTTCGATCTGTCCCTGCTGGGCGTCCACCTGAGTCGGATCGGCGAGGAGATGGTCTTGTGGGCATCGCAGGAGTTCGGCTTCGTTGAGCTCGACGATGCCTTTTCCACGGGTTCGTCGATGATGCCCCAGAAGAAGAATCCCGATATTGCCGAGCTGGCCCGTGGCAAGGCCGGTCGGCTCCTCGGTCATCTCACCGGTTTTCTGGCCACCCTGAAGGGGCTTCCCCTCACCTACAACAAGGACCTCCAGGAGGACAAGGAGCCGTTGTTCGATGCTGTCGACACCGTACGGCTCACGCTGCTGGCCCTCGACGGGATGTTGAACACCGTGGGTTTCAACACCGACCGCATGGCCGAGGCCGCCTCGTCGCCCTACGCCGCCGCCACCGACCTGGCCGAATGGCTCGTGGTCGAGGGCACGCCGTTTCGTGAGGCTCACGCGATCGTGGGCGCTCTTGTCAGAAGGTCGCTCGCCGGAGAGGGCTCGTTGTCGGATCTGGTGTCGGCCGATGCCCGGTTGGGTCCCGAGGCCGCGTTCCTCGTCGAACCCGGGGTGTCCGTCACCAGGCGAACCACTCGCGGTGGTGGAGCGCCGTCGGTTGTGGTCGACGAGCTCGACAGGTTTCGTGAACGGCTCAACCAGCTGGCAGGGGGATAGTCGTGGTCTGGTCCACCGAGTATCGGGTCCGCTATGTCGAGTGCGACCAACAGGGTGTCGTGTTCAACGCGTGGTATCAGACCTACATGGATGATGCCGTCGACTGCTGGATGCGCGAGCTCGACCCGAAGTTCGAACGTCTCGGGTGGGAACTCATGGTGAAGGCCTCCAACATCGTCTGGCATTCGTCGGCCGGGTTCGGCGACACGCTGGCACTCGACCTGGAGGTGTCGAGGTGGGGCAATACTTCGTTCGACATGAGTGTCGTGGGTCGAGTCGACGATCGCCGTGTCTTCGACGGCAAGCTCACATACGTCACCGTCGACCACGCCGAGCATCGTCCGGTCCCGGTGCCCGACGAGCTCAAGTCCCACCTCGGATACTGATGAGGGTGGAGCTCGCGTTCATCCCCTCGTCCGATCCTCGACTGCGGCCATCCACGAGCCCCGAAGATGCATGGGCGCTGATCTCCCGAGTCGATGCTCCCGAGGTTCGAACCACGCGTGACCGGATGAGGGAACTCATCGACAATGTCGGGGCTCCCGCCGATCGCGGATCGCGACCGGGTCACCTCACCGGTAGCGCCCTGGTGGTCGACGCCGACTTCCAGTCGACGCTGCTCTTGTTCCATACGAAGCTGCGCATCTGGGTTCAGCCCGGAGGGCACGCCGACGGCGACACCAACCTGGCCGGGGTGGCTCTCAGGGAGGCAACAGAGGAAACCGGTATAGAGGGTCTGAAGGTCTGGCCCACACCCATTGATCTCGATATTCACGAGGTACGGCCACCGAAGGAGGACCCCCACTTCCATCACGACGTCAGGTTTCTCGTGGTGGCTCCGCCAGAAGCCGAATTCGTGGGAAATCACGAGTCTCTCGACCATCGTTGGATCGGGCTCGACTCTGTTGGATCGATGGCTGTGGATGAGGGCGTCGTTCGACTGGCCGACGCCGCCCGCCGCTTGGTCGCCGGGATCGGGACATCGACCTGAGGGAGCCGACGCTCAGACGTCTCCGGGGACCTGGCATGAGGGCATGCTGTTGGCCCGGGCGAAGGTGTCGATCCGGGTGGTGTAAACGCCACCGGATACTCGTTGTGTGAGAGTGAACGCCAGTTCGATCGCCGACTCTGATCCGTCCGCGGCAGCCAGTTTGTCGACGTATCTCCACCGGTCGGCTACGTAGGCGTCGTAGTCCTCGAGCCATTTGGTGACCAGCTGGGAGTCGGCCTCGTCCGTGAGCAAGTTCGCTTCGTTGTGGAGCTGTGCGACCATCTCCTCGACGATCCGGTTGCTGACCTTGAGCTGTTCGGCTCGCTCCTGCGGGGTCTTCACCTCGCGTGGTGAAGGCAACGCGTCGATTTGTGCGTTCGCGGCAGCGCATACGACCTCCGAGCGCGCTCCGTAGCTGGTGGTGTCCAACTCGTTGGGGTTGCTCGGGGACGCGATGAGAAACGCCCATACCCAAAACACCAGCCATGCGAGAACGGCCAGGGAGGCGAACGCCTTGCCAATCGTGAACTTGCCAAATCGCGATGTCTCCTGCGGATCGGCATCGGTAATTGAGTCGGTCATGGAGTTGGATTCACCTTTATGGTCACTGTCGACCCGCCGGGCGCGGTTTGTCCGACTGCCGGACTGATCGACCACACAAGGCCGGGAGTCGGGCTTGTTGAACTGGCTGCCGGATCGGGCTCGTAGACGGTCACGACGACGAACGCCAAACCGGTCAGTATCTGCTTGGCTTCGGATTCTGTGAGACCGATCACATCGGGGACAGCCTCGTCCGGAGGCGGCGGAGGCAACACGGCGACTTCCACGGTGACGGTGGCCCCGCCGGGCACGAGCTCGCCGGGGGCGGGTGCCTGGTTGACGATTGTGCCGGGGGCGAATTCATTGGTCTCGATCTCGGCTTGCGCCAGGATCAGGGAGGCGGTGTCCATCTCCAGGAGAAGGGCGTCGTCGACGGCCCGACCGATCAGGTTGGGGACCTCCACAGAGTCGGGCAGCGGAGGCAACGTGGTGGTGGTTGAACTCGGTGGCGGGGTCGGGAAGTCCTGAACCGGCAGCCCCTCGTGGGCCGCAAGCATGATCTCCTTCCAGATCAATGCCGGGAAGGTGCCTCCCTGCACGGGTCCTCCGTGGAAAAGCTTCTTCATCGGGATCTGGCCCTCGGGGAAGCCGACCCAGACCGTCGCGGCTCGTTGCGTGGTGAAACCGGCGAAAGCGGCGTCGGCGTTGTTCTGGGCGGTGCCGGTCTTGCCGGCGGCCGGCCGGTCGATCTTTGCCCGTGTGCCGGTGCCGTAGTTGACGACGTTCGTGAGCGCCCAAGTGAGCTGACTGTCGACGGAACGGCTCAGGACCTGCACCGGGTTGGGAATCGACTCGTAGAGGAGAGTGCCGTCGTTGTTGGTGATCTTGGTGACCATGATCGGGTCGATTCGGGTCCCTCCACGTGCGAAGGTGGAGTAGACGGTGGCCAGTTCCATCATGTTGACGTTCTCGGTGCCCAACACCACAGCGCAGTACTCGGGGAGTCGGCCCTTGCCGATGCCGAGTCGCTCGGCCATGTTGACGTATCGGCGCGGGGTGATGTCGACCATCAGCTGGGCGAACACGACGTTGAGTGATCTCTGGGTGGCCCCGGCGATCGTTATCTCGGGTATCACCTCTGGTGCCTCGGGGTCGACCGGAATGTTGGGGTCGGGCTTGGGTGGGCGCAGCCCGCCACGTACCTTCCAGATCGGTCCGCACACCGAGGGCTCGTCGATCTCGATGCGCATTGGTGCGGGATACACGCGGGTGATCGGGATGCCCATCTCGAGGGCGGTCGCCAGGGCGATCGGTTTCATCGATGATCCCGCCTGACGCCCCGGGCCGCTGGCAAGATTGAATTTGGCATTTGGGGAGTCGCCGAAGAAGTCGCGGCCACCCACCTGCACCAGAACCTGGCCGTCGTCGGCGGGCGTGGTGCCGATGACGACGGCAGCCACGTCGGGGTTGGTGCCGTTGTCCGGGAGAATCTCCTCGATGGCAGCCTCGGCCTTGGCCTGAAGATCCAGGTCGACGGTGGTGTGGATGTCGAGCCCACCCTCGAACAGGAGCTTCGTGCGTGCTTGCCGAGTGGGGCCGAACGCCGGGTTGTCCAGGAACCACTGCTTCACGTCCTCGACGAAGTAGGCCGCCGGATAGCGCTTCTCCAGCACCGGAACATCCTGCACGAGCTCGATCGGGGTCTCCACGGCCGTGTCGTATTCGTCCTGGGTGATGTAGTCGTTGGCGAGCATCCGACCGAGCACGAGATTACGGCGCTTCAGAGCGGCGTCGTAGTTGCGGTAGGGGTTGAAACTCGAAGGTGCCTGAATGAGACCGGCTATGAGCGCCGCCTGCACGATGGTGAGCTCGCTCACCTTCAGGCACTTGCGGTCGTCGGGTTGGTCGATGTTGGTGGCCTTCTCACAGCTCGGTGGCCCGAAGTATTCCCTGGCCGCGGCTTCGACTCCGTAGGCGCCGTTGCCGAAGTAGACCCAGTTGAGGTACTTGCCGAGGATGAAATCCTTGCTGTAGCGCTGCTCGAACCGGCGAGCCATGAAGATCTCTTCGAGCTTGCGGCTACCGGTCTGGTCGCTGCGGTCGAGAAAGACGTTGCCCACGTACTGCTGGGTGATGGTCGAGCCGCCCTGAGCGATACCACCGGCACTCACGTTGGAGCGGGCTGATCGGAGTATGGCCTTGAGGTCGACACCCGAGTGCTCGTAGAAACGCTCGTCCTCGATGGCCACGACTGCGTGTTGAAGGATCTCGGGAATGTCCTGAATGGAGACGTCGGTACGGTTCTGCTCGCCCCTCAGTTCGGTGATCAGCTTGCCGTTGCGGTCCCAGACACGTGATGTCTGGGCGGTGTCGAGCGAGGCTTCGCTGAAACCGGCGAACAGCTGGTCGAAGTCCTTTGTCTGATACGAGCAGCTGCTTGCGACCGCAGCGGCGACAACGATGATGATGAGAATTCGGCGCATGCGTATACCAGTCTGCTGGCTTTTCGTCCCCGAACCTCGGCAGGGCGACATATCGTTGCTTGCCATGCACGGTGCAGCAGTACTACAAGATCTCCGTTCCCGGGGGTTGGTCCACGACCACACCCACGAAGGCGAGTTGGTCAAGCTTCTCGATGCCGGTGGCACGACGCTCTATCACGGCATCGATCCCACTGCCCCGAGCCTGCATCTGGGGAACCTGATCGGGGTCCTGGCCATGCGTCGGTTCCAGGATTGTGGCCATCGGCCCCTCGCCCTCGTCGGTGGGGCCACCGGGATGATCGGCGACCCGAGTGGTCGCTCCGACGAGCGCAACCTGCTGGACGCGGCCACCCTTCAGCAGAATCTGGATGGCATCCGCGGTCAGCTGGAGGGTCTGCTCGACTTCTCCGGCACGAATGCGGCACGGATGGTCAACAACCACGACTGGACCAGCGGCGTCGGCCTGCTCGACTTCCTTCGCGACGTGGGCAAGCACGTCACCGTCAATCAGATGGTGGCCAAGGACTCGGTGCGCTCGCGTATGGAGGGCGACAACGGGATTTCGTTCACGGAGTTCAGCTACATGCTGCTGCAGGCGTTCGACTTCTGGTGGCTCCACGAGAACATGGGCTGCGATCTCCAGATAGGGGGGTCCGATCAGTGGGGCAACATCACTGCCGGCATCGATCTCACCAGGCGTCGCAGCGGTGATGCCATCCATGGGCTCACCTGGCCCCTGATGACCAGATCCGATGGTGCCAAGTTCGGCAAGACCGCCGACGGGGCCGTCTGGCTCGATCCGGCCCGCACCCTTCCGTACGAGTTCCACCAGTATTTCATGCGCGTGGATGATCGCGATGTCGAGCGGATCCTGCTGCAGCTCACGCTGCTGCCGATCGATCGGATTGCCGAGATGGTGCGGCAACACCAACTGGAGCCCGAGAAGCGTCTGGCCCAGAGCGAGCTTGCCGACTCGGTCACGGCCCTGATTCACGGCTCGGCCGAGGTGAGGCGTTCGAAGCTGGCTGCTGAGGCACTGTTCGGAGGTGGGGATCTCACCGCCGAGCGACTCGAGGCCCTGAGGGGAATCGTGCCCGAGACAGTGGTCGAGAGCGATGCCTTCGGATCGGCTGAGCCGGTGGTCGACCTGCTGGTCCACTCCGAGGTCTGTTCATCACGCGGCGACGCCCGCCGAACCATCTCCCAGGGGGGTATCCGGATAAACGGGGAGAGGATCGGCGCCGCCGACTCGACCCTTCATGCGGTCGACGGGCGGTTCCTGTTGGTGCAGCGGGGCAAGAAACAGCGCCATCTGGTGGTGATCGGCCGGACATGAGCGCGGTGTGACGCGGATCACCCCAAATACCCGTCACCGAGGTTGGTGGACCGTGGTGGCAGAGATAGCTTCCATCGGGCGCTACCGAGTCGGTCCAACCGACTCAAAGAAAAAGGCGCCGGGGGTTGACGCTCCCGGATCCCGTCTGTAGCGTAGTAAGTCGCCCCGAAAGCGCCGATAGGCGTCAAGGGGCGAAAGAGTAGGACACCAACTGCGCCGCTTGCCGGCACTGCGTGTCCGGCGCCTCGCGGCGCTGACTGCTCCTTGAAAACGGAAGAGACGGACGCAAAAGCGAGTGTGGGCGACGTTATTGGGTTTCGCGACCTGATGATGTTGTCTGTCAATTCAAGAATGCCCGGTGCTTCGGCATCGGGAGAGCAGGCCCGGCCCTCGAAAGAGGTACGGGCCGAAAAGGTTATCCGCCCGCCAGGCGGTGACCGGCTCTCTAATCGCAGAGTCCTCCACGCGATCACCTCGGTGATTGGGGGACGAGCAACATGATTGATGCATCGACTTCGGTCGATGTGGAGATCTCAACGGAGAGTTTGATCCTGGCTCAGGACGAACGCTGGCGGCGTGCCTAACACATGCAAGTCGAACGTGAAGCCGGTGCTTGCACCGGTGGAAAGTGGCGAACGGGTGAGTAACACGTGAGAAACCTGCCCCGAAGACCGGGATAACTGGAGGAAACCCCAGCTAATACCGGATGCCCTCAGATGGTCGCATGGCCGACTGAGGAAATGCTCAGGTGCTTCGGGAGGGTCTCGCGGCCTATCAGCTAGTTGGTGGGGTAACGGCCTACCAAGGCGTCGACGGGTAGCTGGTCTGAGAGGACGATCAGCCACACTGGGACTGAGACACGGCCCAGACTCCTACGGGAGGCAGCAGTGGGGAATCTTGCGCAATGGGCGAAAGCCTGACGCAGCAACGCCGCGTG
>JAJRXJ010000195.1 GCA_024276355.1 Actinomycetes bacterium
ACCAGATCGAGTTCAACGCCAACTACCTCGCGCGTCGCGATGTCACCAACGCCAACACGCTGTCGGTGCTCGACCGCAACGACTTCAACACTCGCGTCCATCGCTACGGCGTCTACGACAACACCACCGAGGACCGCGTCGAGCAGCTCTCAGGTTTTCCGATCCAAGACGAGAACGGCGAAAACGGCTGGGCTGGCTTCTACGGCATCTGGTTCCCCGAGGGCACGTCGGTGAACCCGGACCCGGGCGAACCCTGTGGTGAACCTTCGAGTCTCCACAGGAACGTAGCCATCTGGGCACGATTCACCGGATCATCGGGCGAGAACCGCCCGAATCCGGTGCCGGTGGTGATCCCCTGCTGAGCGAGCCAGTCGACGGGCCGCGCGTAGTAGGAAGCGCGGGGCACATCGACAAACGCCGACTGCGGGGCTCCCGACGGGCTCCCCCGGTAGCGCCACAGGAAGGTGGCCATCTGGGCTCGGCTGACCGGTGCGTCCGGGGAGAACTCACCAACCCCGGTGCCGGTGGTGATCCCGGTGGAACTCAGCCAACCCACCGCCGGCCCGTAGTAGGTGTCGGCCTTGACATCGAAGAATCCGCCCGGCCCCGGCGCGGCGAACAGGTTGAGCCGGGGAAAGGTCGACCCCAGGATGGCATTGGAGTCGGCACCCAGCCAGTCCTCGATGATCGTTGCGTGCATCTCACGAAAGTCGACGTTGAACTTCAGGTCGCCACGTCGATCGAGATCACCCAGCGAGGGCTGCGACCCGAACAACCCGCCGTTGACCCGTGGCCCGATCACCATCGCCACTCCCGCTGCTCCGTGATCCGTGCCACCCGAATTGTTGGGCTCAACCCGGCGGCCGAACTCGGAGTAGACCATGACCGTCGTGCGCCCCGCGAACTGGGGCGCCAGGTTCGAGAAGAACGAGTCGATGCCTGCGTCCAGTTCCGCCATCCGATCGTCGTGATCGGGGCGCATCGAACTGTGGTTGTCGAAGCCGTCGAGCGACACGCTGATGGCTCTCGCGCCGATATCGAGATTGATCACACGAGCGGCGAGGGCCATGTCGAGGGCCAACCCGTCGGAGGGGAGTGTGCCCGCGTATGCCGGGCTGATCCGCTCGGCGGTGTCGACCGCCGATCCGATGGTGGTGGAGACCAAGGGTCCGTAAGGGCCGATCCCGGCACCGGAGGTACCAAGTCGGCTGAAGGACTCGAAGGCGACCCTTTCGTAGTCTTCGACGCGATCCGCCCCGAACAGCCCACCGCTGGGAGGGAGAGACACGGCCGACGAGTTGCTGCCCTTCAGGAGCAGCGGAACCTCTCCCCAGCCGATGGACACCGCGGAGAGCTCGCCCATCCCGGCTGAGTCGATCCAGCGGCCGAGCCAACCCGTCGGGTTGGCCATACCCGGGCGACCACTCATCCAGCCGGCGGCTGAGCTGAAATGGCTGTGGTCCTTGGAAGGTTCGCCTATCCCGCGAATGAGGGCCACCTGGCCGGCGTCGTATCTCAACTTCAACCGTGACAGGGCGGGGTGTAGGTAGAGCCCATCGCCCACTGCGTTGGCCGGCCCCACGCCCACCGCCAACGGTCCACGAATGCCCCGGTACCGGCTGTCTTCGGCTGGTATCAGTGTGTTGAGGCCGTCGTTTCCCCCGAAAAGGAACAGAGACACGACGATGCGATCAGTGGGTCCGAGCGGTGGCCCGGCGAAGGCCACACCATCGAGCCAACCCGGGACCAGCCCCGCGGTGCCTCCCATGGCCAGTGCTCCCTGCAGGAACCGTCGACGAGCGATGCCTCTCTCCGAGATGTTGATGATCGTGGTGGCGGCATTCATTGGACCTGGAACTCCGGGATCATGGCTCCGAGCATGAAGCCTTGTGTCGGGATCGACCATCGCGCCACGCGTTGCGCGTCGGCGTGCCACCGTTCGAGTTCGGTTCTGGTGGCCGCCGACACTTCCTCGATGCCGAAAAAGTCGAGAATCGTCTGGACCGCGGCAGCCGACGGGGCCGTGTCGGTGCCGGCCAACAGCCCGGCATCGGCCGCCCGCCACCGAAGGCTCCTCATCATCCGTCCCCGGCCCCAGACCGAAGCGGTGGACAGCCAATCGGTTCCACTCCCCCATCCGGCCACGTTCGGCGGCGAAAGGAGGACCTGACCCATGCTCTCCATGTTCCAGTGGAGGCCCATTCCGGCAACCGGGAGACCCGACCTCCGCGCCACCGAGACCATCAACTCGGTGGGGCTCTTGATCTGAGCCCATCTGCTCTTCGGGCCCCAGAACTCGTCGTGTTCCAGAACGGCCCGAACAAGCGCAGAGATGTTCATGCCCGAAGCCACGAACGCGTCGGCCAGGGACTGGACCACAGCCGCCGACGGCTCCGGGTGAGCGAACCAGCGAAATACCTTGCGGGCCATGAAGCGAGCTGTGGCGGCCTGCCTGACTCCGGACACGAACTCGGCCATCACCTCGCGCTCACCGGCGGAGCGCACGAGCCCGTTCCAGTTGGCGGAGATACCGAAGAGCGTCTTGGTGCCGTGATCGTGATCCTCCGGCCGGTAGA
>JAJRXJ010000196.1 GCA_024276355.1 Actinomycetes bacterium
CCGGCTCCAGGGCACGAGATGGTGGGCTTCGCAACGTGAGGGTGCGGCCCCGCAGACCACACACCCTCGATCACGGGCGATGAGAGCTCGCCACTGGGCATCGGTGGCCAGCCTGAGCCGGCGGCCGTGCCAAAGAGGCGAACCGTCACCGGAGAACAGGACGCCGTAGAAATCGGAATTGCAGGCCAACCGGGCCAACTCGGCCGGTGGCACCGGACCAGCACCGGGAATCTCGGCCGAACCATCGGTATGGACCAACACGATCATGTGCGCCCGAACCGGCCGCCGGGCCTCGCTGCCACCATCTTCGGAGCGACCACCGCCCAGCAGCAGCTCGACCAGAGCATCGGCCAACCGCTGTTCGGAGCTACGGACATCGGCGCCGCTTTCCCGCCCGCCATCGGCCTGATAGAGACGATCGGCTTCACCCTCGAGAACAGCGCGGAGCTGTGCGCCGCAGATGGAGTCGACCTCACCGTGGATCACGGTCATGCCAAAGCGATTGTCGAAGATTCTCAGACCCCTGGCCTCCCGGCGCCGCTGCTGCTCGTCGTCGGCATCGCCCGGCTCCTGATGCTCGCGTATCCAGTCGCGAACCTCGCGGGCGAACAGGTCGGCCGGCCGGCCGGCGGCCCGCCGGAGCAACGCCGACAGCTCCACGGATTCCGGTGAGGTGGCTTCGGAAGCCCTGATGAGCGCATCGACGTGTTGGATGGTGATCGAACCCCGCCCCAATGCCTTGGCAACCCCGGGCAGCAGGGCCAGGCCGGCTGCTCGCTGGGCGCGATGATCGGCCTCGCGCTGGGAGCAACGGGCTGATGATCGCAGGACGGTGGAAGGACCCGGACCGCTGTCGCCCAGCTCGCTGACCGCGGTGGCAGCACGGGCCTCGAGTGATTCGACCGCGGCTCGCAGACGGGCGGCGGCAGCAACCACATCGCAAATGGCCCCACGGGACAATCCATGAAACGAGAATGCCTGGAGCTCGGCCATGCATTCGCTGAACAACTTCATCCCAACCTCTCGAATCGCCGCCGACCGGACCGGGTGGCCCGACTGGCATTGGGGAAGTGCCAACAGAAATGATCGGGCGAAGACTCCGGCCCGATGACCGAGTGCCAAAACGATACCAGCCCAGCACACGAAAAGCGAACATATGTTCGATATTTCTTCGGAAAGATCTGGGATCGGAAACTCTCCGCTCAGCCGGCCAGAGTCTCGCTACAAGCCACACCCTCGGGCCCAGTGGGTTCGCCCAATTCACCGATGGTCGTGTTCAGGTCTGTGATCGACACGGTCACCGCCATCCCGTCGACGATCCTCAATGTCTCGCGCCTCCATCTCACCGGCAACTCGGATCGCGGCACCTTTCCCATTGCCTCCCAATCGAAGCCGGGCACGTCCTTGTCGATGTTGGGCCTCATCTCACTCAGGACGATGAGCGGTGTCGGAGACGAGGCCATGCAGGTCACCGAGGTGAAACAGCCGGTGAAGGCACAACCACCTCCGGTCGCCCAGAAGACGTAGACGAAGTCGTCGATGAAGATGCCCTCGACGCCGAACCGAATACCGGGTCTCTGGATCTTGATGGTTCGCAACTCACAGCCGTCAAGGTCGAGGATCACCCCATGCAGCCCGGTGATGCCACCAGTCGAGAAGAACGCCTCCTCGCGGCCGTCGCCGTCCACATCGGCCGCATCCAGGGTTCCGGCGGGCCCGCTGATCGAGAGGGTGACCGCCTCAGTGACAGCGCCGTTGGACGACAAGACGGCCTGCACGATTCGTCTGCCGAAGTCGCTCTCTCCAGTGTCGTAGAGCGGATCTCCCACGCCGTCGCCGTCCAGGTCAGCCTGATTCGATGGGTTGGCGGCGAAGAACGGGTCGGCCTCGATCAGCCGAGCATCGGCAGGCAGCGTGGAACACAGGGGCGGATCGGCCGGAACGACGCTCGTGGTCGTGACGGTGACCGGCGCCGTCGTCGCCGGGGAAGTGGTCGACGGCAGGGCGGAGGTCGTCGGCACAGTCGACGATGCCGGCGGCGCGGTGGACGACGGTGGCGCGACCGTGACCTCCGTGGCCACATCGGGTCGGCCGACCACATCGGTGGTGGACGATTCGTCGCCAACCGTGGCCAGGCCCAGGCCGGCGATCACCGCCACCACGAGCGCGGCTCCCCCCAGAGCACGGCGTCGGCGGATCCGAAACCGGGCCGTGCGGCGAACATCATCCACGCTGTAGCGGCCCGACGGCCCCTCGGCTGCCTGCCGCAGCGCATCCCCAAGGTCAGGCATCGGCCACCTCCTCGTCGACGAGGCCGAGCGTGCGCAGCCGATCGATCCCCTGAGACGTGAGGGCCTTGACCATGCCCGGCCGACACCCCATGGCGTCGGCAGCCTCGTCGACCCCGAGGCCCAGGTAGTAGCGGCAGATGATCGCGGTCCGCTGACGAGGCGCCAACGACCCCACGGCATCCGCCACGGCGATCACGTCGGTGGAATCCCCATCGGACATCGCAACACCACGATCACGATCAGCCAGGTGGCCAACAGCCCGTCGCTCGGCCTGCCCGCGCCGCCCCCACGATCTGGCCAGGTTGAACGCTGTTCGATAGGTCCACGCTTCCGGTGAGTTCATCCGACCGACCTTCCTCCACTTCATCCAGGCGCGCACCAACGCCTCCTGCGCGAGATCCTCCGCCGCCTGACGATCGCCGCAATACAGCGTCAGGGACCCCACCAAACGGGGCCGAATCGCCTCGACGAAAGACTCGACGTCGTGTCCCATCCGATTCAGAGACGCACGAACGATGGGATCGGTTTAGTCGAGCGGCGGAAGTTCGCCGAAGTCGAGATCGAAACCGGTGTCGCCGGAGGTGTCGGATGGTTGCACCAGCTCAACGCGGGCCTTCTCCGGTTCGAGAATCTCACCGACCGCGATCATCGCCGCGCTGAGAACCGTGACCGCGCCACCGCCCTTCACGGCCCGCAGGTACGCGGGCAACGGCCGGTCTATCAACACCTCCGTTTGACTGTCGGCGGTCTCCGGATCCGAGCTCACATTCACATTGTGACGCAAAGGCGGCCCCAAAGGCGAGGAGGACCGGATCTCACACGTCGCGTGGTCAAATCCCGGTCGTCGATCACGCCGCGTGGTTGCGATTGCGCGACCGGCACGAGTCCTCTAGGAACTATCCGCAAAGGACCGGGGATCCGTGGGACACCGCCAGGCGGGATGCTCATTCCCCGATTATCAGGAGGAACAGATGAATCGCGTCTTGCTGCGCACACTCGCGGTGATCGCTGTGCTCACATCCGGTCTGAGCTTCGCTCAGGCATCGGCCGGTGAGCCCGCGATAGCCGCTCCGGACTCGTCGAAGATCGTCGAGGAGAGCTCAACCGGGAGCTACATAGTGGTGCTCGACGATGCACCTCTCGTCACCACGTTGGGTGTCGACAACCTCGACACGGCCCGGGCCGATCAACTCGGTGCCGAGATGGAGCAGTCACACGACGCGGTCCTCGCGGACGCGGGCATCAGTTCAGCCGACCGTATCCAGAGCTTCACCAACGCCGTCAACGGATTCGCGGCCAAGCTGACCTACGACGAAGCCGTCGCGGTCGCCAACGAGGCCGGGGTGCGCATGGTGCTGCCCGACGAGCTACGGCAGGTCACCACCGATTCGAGCGGCAAGTTCCTCGGACTCACCGGCAAGAAGGGCGCCTATGCCTCCGGGGTAACCGGTGCCGGTGTGGTTGTCGGCGTGATCGACACCGGTATCTGGCCGGAGCACCCGAGCTTCGCCGACACCGGGTTCCCGGCCCCAACGGTCGTTCTCGAAGACACGCCCGCCAACCCGGCCTGCAATTTCGGTAACACCGCCCACAACCCGAACGACGCGCCGTTCACATGCAACAACAAGCTCATCGGCGCCCGCCAGATGCTGGGCACCTACCGGTTCTTCATCGGTGCCGACTCAGACGAGTTCGATTCGGCCCGCGACGACAATGGGCACGGCACCCACACTGCGTCCACCGCTGCGGGTGACGCCGGTGTTGAAGCCACCATTCTCGGCCAGGACGTCGGCAAGATAACCGGAATCGCCCCCGACGCCCAGATCATCGCCTACAAGGCG
>JAJRXJ010000197.1 GCA_024276355.1 Actinomycetes bacterium
CGTCGACCTGTGGGGTGGTCATCGAGACCTCGCTCGAAGCCTGCCATGGGAGCGCGACACGATTGTCAACGTGTGGTCGACCACCAAGATGTTCACCTCCATGTGCGTGCTGATCCTCCACGACCGGGGGAAGATTTCGCTTGACGCGCCGGTGGCCCACTACTGGCCGGAATTCGCGGCCAACGGCAAGGAGGGCGTGCTCGTACGCCATGTGATGTCCCACACGGCCGGGCTGTCGACATTCGACACCCCGATCAGCGATCTCGACGAGTTCGACTGGGACGCGTGTTGTTCGCGGTTGGCATCTCAGCCCCCACGTTGGACTCCCGGAGACGGCTCCGGCTACCACGCCGAGACCCGTGGATGGCTGCTTGGCGAGCTGATCAGGCGGGTTGATGGACGGACCATGGGCAACTTCTTTCGAGAAGAAGTTGCCGAGCCATTGGGAATCGATGCCCATGTGGGCCTGGACGACCAGGAGTTTCACCGGGTGGCCGACATGTCGACCCATGAGGCTCTCCCATATTCGACCGCCACCGACGACCACGGACGTCTCCACCGGGCGGGCTCGGCTCGAAACCTCGGGCTCGTCAACACGGCGTCGTTTCGACGCGTCGAGAAGCCGTCATCCAACGGCCACACCAATGCCCGGGCGGTGGCGCTGGCCATGGCCCCGCTGGCCAACCGTGGGACCGCCGGGGGCCGCGCGTTCGTGGGCCCGACAACGATCGACCGCATTTTCGAGGTGCAGGCCGACGGCATCGACCGCACACTCGGCACGCCGATTCGGTTCGGCATCGGCTACGGACTCAACTCGGAAGCGACCCCTCTGGGGGTCAACGATCGAACGTTCTGGTGGGCGGGTTGGGGTGGTTCGATGTGTGTGGTCGATGTCGAGAACCGTCTGACCGTTGCCTACACGATGAACAAGATGGCGGGCGAAAACGACACGAGGGCGGCGATGATCGTGATGGCTGCCCATGGGTCGAGGGCCTCTTTCTGACGTGGCGCGGAGCTGTTGCCCGTCGGGTCTCCCGTAATTCGTCCAAACCTCAGGGGGGTCGGGCGGCGTGTTGGCGGTGCCGGGCCTCCATCTTCGTATGCAAGGAAGCCGAAACATGACCGCCGCCGAATTCACAGATCTGGACCATCCGAAGTCCGCGCTCGACCTCACCGCTCCACTGACACAAGGCGAGCACATCAACGGCGAGCACGTGGATGTGTTCGTGGATGATGAATGGTGTGTGGTCGATGGCTACACCGGTCTGGCCGAACTGCTCCACATCAAGAGCGAGGCGATCAGCGGCGCCCCCATCGGGCGACTGCTTCACCCCGACGATGTGAGCGTGTCGCCGGCCCGCATCTGGCGCAGCGGAAGGTCGGCCGTGCTGAAGTTTCGGTTCGCCGACGACGGCTACCGCAGGCTTGCGGTGAAGATACGTCGGGCCACCAACGGTTGGCTACTGAGTGTTTCCGGTGTTGAGGCCGAGGTCGTGCACCTGCCGAAACTCCCGGCCGTCAAGCGCTGATTCGGATCCTCCCGGGTGGGTTCAACCACCCAGGGTGCTGCTCATGCAAGTGGTGAGTCTCAGCGCCTGATCGGAGGTGAGGCCACCTCCGGACAGGGCACTCAGGTCGGTCGGGTCGCTGATGCCGAGCTCGGCGAGCAGCTGGGCCTGACAGTCCGCCTGGCCCTGGGGAACACCGGTGAGAACCAGCATTTGGCTGAGTTCGTCGGCGGTTACCTCTCCGTCGGCATTGGCCTTGGTGATCAGGTCCTCGAGTAGCTGACCGTCAGTGAGAGCGTCGCCGGTCGGCTGGATCGAGGTGGTGGACGGGGACGCGGTGGCGACCGGTGCCGCCGTGGTGGTGGTTTCCTGATCGTTGGTACTGGACGAATCAGAACTACCGCAGGCCGCCAGAAGCAGTGCGGCAACAGCAATGAGGGACAACAGTCGTGATCGCATGCCCCAAGTATGAGACACGTTTCTCACCAGAGTCACAACGGCCGGCAAACTCCTGATATTGTCCGGCGCATGCTTCGGTGGGCGCGAATCAATGTCAGTTCTGGCGACCTATTGTGAAAACTGAATTTGATAACTACTCTCCGTTGCTACGTGGGCTACCCTCAGTAGCCATGTTGTGATTCCGTAGTCGATCGAGTCCGAAAGTTGTGAAGCGTGGCGGCACTTGAGAAGCATGACACCGACCCAAAGGCCACGGTGCTGGTCGTTGAGGACGATTCGGCCATTCGTCGTGGCGTGGTGGACCGGCTCATAGCCGAGGGGCTCGAGGCCTACGAAGCCTGCGACGGTCAGGCGGCACTCGAGGCGATCAACCGGCTATCACCCGACCTCGTGGTGCTCGATCTGGGTCTTCCGGCTCTGTCGGGCTATGAGGTGCTTCGTCGCATCCAGGCTGCAGGTGGGCCGCCGGTCATTCTCCTGTCCGGTCTCGGCAGCGAGGCCGACCGGGTACTCGGTCTCGAGATGGGGGCCGACGACTACGTGACCAAGCCGTTCTCGGGCCGCGAACTCGTGGTTCGGGCCCGCAACCTCATTCGCAGGTCGCGGGCGTCGAACAACGATGATTCTGAAGGCGAGCTCTACACGGCCATGATTTCAGGTGCCGAGTTCGAGGTGGATTTCGCCCGGCGGTCGGTGAAACTCGACGACATCGAGATCGTCCTCACACCTCGAGAGTTCGACCTTCTGGCCTGTTTCGTGAATCATCCCCGACAGGTTCTCACCAAGCCTCAGCTGCTCAACCTGGTTTGGGACGCCCAGGTCGGTTGGGTGGGTGAGTCCACGGTCACCGAACATGTTCGGAGATTACGCACCAAGCTGAAGGTGGCCGACGGCAGCGGATCGTGCATCGACACGCTGTGGGGAGTCGGCTACCGGTTCGAGCCTGATTCCTGATCCAGCAGTTTCACCATCGTCATAGCCGGCCATCGGCGAGAATCTGCAGATCGGTGAGAAGGTCGGCAACAGCGAAGGGTTTGCGGCGGAACCTCACGGTCTGGTCCGGGTTGTTGATCTGGGGCTCAAGACGTTCGTAGCCCGACATGAGAAGGATGGGCAGATCCGGATGTTCCACGCCGAGGAACTGGATCAAATCGAGCCCCGACACGCCGGGCATCATGGCGTCGAGAACGAGCACGTCGAATTCTTCGGCGGCGGTCGATATCAGGTTCTGTGCAGCCTCGCCGTCGGCGGCCGCGGTCACGTTGTGGCCGGCTGCCCGCAGCCCCTCGGACAGTGCCAGGCGGATGGAACGGTCGTCGTCGGCGACGAGCACCCGAAGAGCAAGCCGGCGAGCCGATGGGGACAACGACTGGTCAGCAGGGGCCTGATCGTCAGGTGTGAGAATCACCGGGATCCGGAGTTCGAACAACGTGCCCCGACCGGCTTGGGACTCGACCTCGATCGAGCCTGAAGCATCCTCGATGAACTCGCGTGCGGCGAACAATCCCAATCCGCTCCCACCGGTCTCCGACTTCGAGGTGTAGAGCGGCTCGAATATGTGCTCGGCGATTTCGGGTGGTATCCCGTGGCCATTGTCGGCGACGGTGATCACGGCCTCGTCATCCTCGATCCGCGAGGTGATCCTGATCTCGGCGTCGACGGCATCGGCCGCGTCGATGGCGTTGACCGTGAGATTCACCAGAACCTGTTCGAGCCGCAGGCGCGGTATACCCAATCGGCCGGACTCGCCCTTGTGGGTGACGGTCAGGGTCACGGTGTCGCCGCACACACGTTGCAACATCGGGGTGATCGAGTTCATCACTCGCGCCAGATCCGCGGGGGGCTGGGGCGCCACGCGGTTGGTGATCCGTGCTGCTCCGACCAACTCGCTGAGAATTCCACCCGCCCGCTGTACGCACTCACCGAGTTCGCGTCCGGTTCGTCTGGCCCCGTCGGCATCGACGAGACCATCGGTGAGTGATTCGGCGGCCAACTGCATGGCCGACAGGATGTTGTTGACGTCGTGGGCCACGGTGGCGCTGAGGCGGTCGTTGATCTGCAGTCGTTGCGTGAGCAGGAGTTGATCCTGCAGCTCGCGCTGGCTGGCCCGGTGGATTTCGTCGATGGTGTCTTTTTGCGCCTCGACCTCGGCGGTGAGTCGCTGCCGCTTGGTGACCGTGAAATAGACGAGGATCACCACCGCGCTGAGAATCGGCAGCTCGTTGAGTTCGTCCGCGGGAATCTCGTCTCTCGCCAGGGCGATCAACAGTCCGGCGAAGACAGCCGCGGCCGCTGGTATCGCCCGATACAGGAGTGGTCTCAGGTCGTGGGTGAACGATGCCAACACGATCAGCAGGAACACGACATGGAACCAGATGACGACCTGGCCGGACACGAACACCGACAACACTGCGATCACCAGCGCGAGATCGAGTGTCAGTTTTCTTACGTCGAGGTCAGCGAGTCTCTGGAGCATGTTGAGCCAAGGGTTCGGCAACGGTGATAGCACGATGTGCAATTCCCAATCGGCCCACATCCCAATGTTGTGAATTCGGTGTGAGACGGGTGCTTGTCAGTTGCGAAGCGCCGACCAATCTGACTCTCGCAGTACGTGGAGTGCATTGACTCCCACTCGGTAGAGCGGTCACCGAGGGTGGGACGAGCCAATGGTGAGCCCGGCCAATTTGTTCTTTCGACGACCGATCAGGAGCCGGGCGATGACCACCGCAGCGAGCGGGCTCGACAACCCCACAACCGACACTGCCAACAGCCGGCGCAGAAGGCGCCGATTCCGCAGAGGGCAATTGGCCGGCGCCGCCGTGGCGGTGGCCACCCTCGCCGCTGCCACAGTGACGGTGATCGGGGGAGGCACCCAGTCGGCGGACGCCCAGTTCGGGGTCACGCCGCCGCCGGCCTCCTCCACTCTGTGCGAGACCAACCATCCGGCCGAGGTCGACTACGACGCGTTCACCAACAACGCCCTCGACTGGCCCAACAAGGTCCCGGTGTCGGTTGCGCTCAACTCGATAGACGGCGACGCCCAATCACCGACCTTCGGTGTGATCACCCCCTTCTCCGGCGACTACACCTACACGATCGTTCTCGACAATTCCGGCGATCCGTTCGACCCCAACAAAGACAACCACCCGTCGTTCCACCCGGTCAGCAGCCACACACCAATCGTGCTCACCGGTGGTGGCACTGGCACCAGCATCACGGTCGATCTGCCACCCGGGTGTCGCTACATGATGTCGGTGCGAACCGCCGGCCATGATCTCGGTGGCTCGTGGATTCGTATCGAAGCCGACGGAACCGTCGACTCGAGTGATGTCAACATGGTCACCAACGACCAGTTGCCGATGGCGCAGCTCGTCGTGCAGGCCTACCACGACTACGCCCAGGTCAACTCACAATTCGACATCGGCGAGCCCGGTCTGCCCGGTTTCGACGTCGTGGTTGAAGACGGAGGCGATCGCGCCATCGACTACTTCGGAAATCCCCTGTGCACGAACTACGTCGTCTCCGGGGGAACCAACCCGTTGAAGCTTGACGCCGGCGATCTCGACATCAACGGACAGCCCACCATTGATCCGGTGAATCCGGGTGGAAACTGTCAAACGGACTCGACCGGCACGGTCGTCATCAAGTACATCCCTGCCGGCAAGTACGGCGTGCTGGTGATCCCGCCCGACGGAACCGACTGGCTCCAGACCAGCACCATCGAAGGCACCCACGTCATCGACACTTGGCTCATGCCAGGCGATCCAGGCATAGGCGGCGAGTTTGTCGGAGACATCAACGCGGCCTCGTTCCAGGCTTTCGGCTTCATCTCTCCGAGCATCCATCCCGATCCAGCGCGCAGCTATCACTATCCATATGCGCCCGATGTCAACGGTGGCGACATAACCGGCTGCATCTTCAATGGCCTCTTCTACCCATCTGACGCAGGCATCCAGACCGTGCCCCAGAACGGCATCGCCAACCTTGACGGCACCAAGGAGCCGGTCAAGGGCGGTTTCGTGGCCCTCAACGACGTGGGCACCCACGACTCGATGATGGACGTACAGATGGTCGACGCCAACGGGTGTTTCCGGTTCACCGATGTTCCCCAAGGTTCGTATCAACTGGCGTTGATGGACTACGAGCTGCTCTACATCATCGGCTTCTACAACACCACGGTTGGTCCGACGACCATGCAGCCGGATCCCGCCGATGCCGGTGCCCAGAACGGCGTCGTCGACATGGGCGACATGTTCGTCTTCCGTTGGTTCGGCATGAGCTCGGGGTACGTGTTCTACGACTCGGGCATCACCGCCGACGGCCGTGTGATCGGCCCAAGCCAACTCAAGGACAACAGCCTGAAGGCCGCCGCCAACGGTGTGCGAGATTGCTGGGGTCAGAACGATCCGGGCTTCGTCTACGCCGACGCGCCACCCAGCTCGTGTGAGCCAGGCATTCCCGGCGAGACGGTGCTGATCAGAGAACGCGACGGTTCGATCACCAAGGTCGCGGTCACCGATGCCAACGGCCATTACTACATTCCGGCGATCTGGGGCCCGCTGTTCCGATTCGAAGTCATCGAAGTGGCAGCCCGCGCCCTCGACGTCACCGGTCATTCTGTCCACGACCAGTTCGACAACAACGCCGTTCACTCCCAGGGCAACTGCCCGGCCAATGTGGACGCCCGCCTGGCCCAGCCCGACGTGTTCGGTCCGGTTCCCCAGAACTGTCTACCCGACACTCTTGGTGGCGGTCTCCTGCTGGCAAGCATCTTCCAGCAGGGCAAGGAAACCCAGATCGACTTCGGCAAGCTCAGCTACCTCGATCCCAATGCCCCCAACGGCTTCTTCAATGGCGGTACCGGTAACGGCGGAATCATGGGTTCGGTCGTCAACACCGTCACCCGTGTCGAGTGGGCTGCTTCCCAGAGCGCCGCAGAAGATGATGAGCCCGGCGTCCCAGGTGTCACCGTCAACCTCTGGGGCCTCGACACTGGATGCACTCTGGTCGACCCGGTCAACGGCTCCGTCGGTGCCCACAACCCCGACTGCTACACCGTTCCCCTACAGACTCTCGAGACCGACTCCTACCAGCATCCCGGCCTGCACCGCAACGGTCAGGCGTGTGGCATGCCCCAGGTCGACGGCACCGAGTACGCCGATGTCAACCCGACGTTCCTTCCAGTCGGCGAAAACTGTGTTGGTTCATGGCTGATCGGCCCCCACACCAAGGACGGTGCCTGGGACGGAGGATTCGCATTCAGCGATCTACAGGCGGGCCACTACGTGGTTGAGGTCGTGCCTCCTCCCGGGTATCAGATCGTCAAGGAGAACGACCTCAACGTCAATGAGGGCAATTCGTTCGTCCCGGCCATCCCGCCGTCGGGATGCGCGGGCGAGTACCACTTCGCTCAGGTCGACAGCTCATACGATCCGCTCGATCCGGTCCTGGGAAGCGCATACGACGCCTTCGATGACTCGGGAGCGTTTGTCGCCGGCTCACAGCCGGTGCGACTCTGCGACCGTCGCCTGGTGTCGGTTCAGCCATTCCGGAACGCCGGCGTCGACATCATGTTGATGACCGACGGTATGGACCGCAACTGGCAGTCCAACTATGTCGACCCAGCCGTCTCCACGCCCGTCGACCCCTACACCATCCCCAACCAGTCATGGCAGTCGATCGAGTCGATTCCGATGCCGGGCCGCATGTTCGGTCTGGTTCTCGACGACCTCCAGATGACCGCCGACCGCAACGCACTCACCCTTGGTGAACAAAGGGGCGTGGCCGGCGTGCCGGTCGGTGTCTACGACTCCACCGGCAACTATGTCACCACGGCATGGACCGACGAGAATGGCCACTACGACTTCCTGCTCCCGGCGAGCATCTCGATCAACAGGGCCACCCCGCGTGGCGTCGGGCCTCAGATGTACAAGGTCGTGATCAACGACCCCGGGCCCACGGGCAACAACTACGGCTACGATCCGGCCTACATCACCAACCCCAACGTTCTCGAGATCTTCTCGGGCAAGATGACCCCGGCCGACACACCGTTGCTGTCGCTGTCATCCGGGCCGTGCAGCCTTCCCACTGGCACACCCGATTTCTTCAATGTCAACAAGGTCTGGGGCAACAGCGGTTCGCTGCCGAGCAACTACCTGATCAACGGCCTCAACCTCGTCACCTCCACGGTGTCGTTCACACCGTCGAACGCCGATGGCACTCTCGACGAGGCCGCGGCGATCAATGCCAACCCGTGGATCACCAGTGCGGTCACCCTGCCGGCTCCCTCACCGGATCCAGCGACGCCCCCGTCGTTCTACGACCAGGTCACCATCGATCTCCACCAGATGGAACTCGACTTGGCCGCAGCGGGTACTCCGTTGGCTCCCGGCCCCTACCAGGTGTCGTTCTCGCAGGGCACCAAGCTGAGCGAGATCCCCCGCAACGGAATCACCTTCCATGTGCTGGGCACCGGCTACGACCTGGATGTCCACACCGTTCCGGCTCCGACAGTTCCCGGCGAAAAGGTCATCCAGGCCACCATCGAGGCGTTCGCAGGCGACGGTATCCCCGACCTGATCGTGGTCCCCCAGCGCTCCTACCGTGAGTCTCTGGTCCTCCACGAGGCCGTGGTCATTCAGGGATTCGGCCCCGGCGGCACCATTGCCCAGGGAACCGAACTCGGTGCCATCCAGGACGTTGAACTGCCCTACGCCTTCCAGAAGGGCAGCATCATCTCGCCCTTCGGTGCACTGCTCGACGCGAGCATGTACGGCCCGTGGGAGACCCTCATGTCCGGAATCACCTGGGACGGCAACCAGGGTGCTGAAGTCGGCCCGGCCTTCCAGGTGTTGCTCAATGCCGGTGAAGTCACGATGGCCGACGCATTCCAGATCGACGGCTTCGGCATCACCAGCGTGAGGGCCAAGAACGGGGCCATCTTCGTCAACGGCAACGCCGACGGCCTGGTCATCTCAAACAACGCCCTGCAGGCCAACAATGCCGGCGAGGGTGGCGCAGCAATCGGCCTCGGCACCCACAGCAGCGTCACGTTCGAGCGGGTCGCTGTCGGTGATCCCACCGGCAACTTCAGCCTGGTCAACGGCGCCGTCCTGCCGGTCACCCCCGGCACCGGTGAGCTTCGCAAGATCACCGGACGGTCCGACGCCAACAACAACAACGTGGTCATCCGCGACAACCGGATCCTGCAGAACGGCGGCATCATGCTGGCCGGCGGTGTGTCGATCTTCAACGGCAACACCAACTACCGCCTGCTCGACAACGACATCTGCGGCAACTACTCCTCGGAGTACGGTGGCGGTGTCACCCACTTCGGGTTCAGTGATGGTGGCCTCATCAAGGGCAACGTCTTCCAGAACAACGAATCGTTCGACGAGGGCGGCGGCCTGATGCTGGCCGGCGAGCCATTCCTCTACGGCCCGCTCGACATCGGCCTCGGCTCCGGAGCGGTCAACATCGAGGGCAACCAGTTCCTCTTCAACCTGTCGGGCGATGACGGAGGCGGCATCATGATGCTCCACCCGCTCGACAGTCCGGTCCGCATCGCCAACAACATCATCAGCGACAACGCAGCCACCGACATGGGCGGCGGCATCCACATGCTGGATGCGTCGGCCGCGACCATCGTCCACAACACCTTTGCCAACAACCTCTCGTCGAGTTCGGCCGAGGACGCCGGAGGCTTCTCCTGCATTGGCGATGTGAGAACTGGTCCGGGAACCGGCACGAACACGTGTCCGAGGGCCGGTGGTCTGACCACCCAGCCCAACAGCACCACCTTCCAGGCCACGTTGGCCCCTGGTGCACCAGCGTTCTCCGACGCTGATCTCAAGAACAACATCTTCTGGAACAACCAGGCCGGATTCGTCAACGCGGGCCCCGCTGCTCCCATCAACGGAAAGATCCCGGTGTTCCCCGGCGTCCCCGACGTAGGGGTCTACGACGGTGTGGTCGACATGGGCGCTGCGGCCACCCCGATGGTGTTGAACCCCGAGAATTCGATCCTCACGGTTCCATACGGTGCGGCGACCACCAACCAGGTCGGAATCGATCCGCAGTTCGTCCTTGACCTGCCCCTTGAGGTTCAGACACTCGTGGCTCCGATCTTCGGTCAGTTGGCCAACGTCAACATGGTGTACCCGGCGCTGAGCCCGGTCGAAGCCAGCGACTACCACATCGCAGCCACATCACCAGCCGTTGATCTTGGCTTGATGGGTGTCGACGGTTTCGACATCGACGGTGAGATCCGGCCGTTCGTCGGTCCGATCGGCGGCAACACCGCCCCCGATGCCGGCGCCGACGAAGTTGTGGGGGCCAGCGCCAGCGGCCTCATGTTCTTCTCCACCATCAGGCTCAACGACGCCAACCTCGGAATCTCCGGTCTCGACGCTCAGCAATGGGCTGCCACCGGTATCTCCACGGTGCTGTCCGGAGTCGGTACCGCGGCCAACCCGCAGGGCCCCAACATCGACGGCCTGCACGTGCTCTCGCCCACCTCGTTCCTCGTGTCGTTCCTCGGAGACGATGTGACCCTCCCCGGAGGCATAGGGGGGGCCGGCGCACCCTTCACCGTTCAGGATCAGGACATCGTCGCCTACGACGCTGCCACCAACACCTGGAGCCTGGCCGTCGATGGTTCGGCAGTGGGCCTGCTCGGTGGGGCACGAGACATCGACGCCTTCCATCGAAACGCCGATGGAAGCTACCTGGTCTCCTTCACGGGATTCGCGGTCCTTCCCACGCAGGGCGGGCTCATGGGCGTGAGAGACGAAGATGTTGTTCGCATGGTGCCGGTGGCATCCGTCGCCGGGACCGTTGTGAGCGCCTACTTCGAGCCATGGTTCTCGGGCTCGCTGCTGGGTCTCGATCTCGCTGGAGGGGCAGGAGACGTCGATGGCGTGGCGCTCATCAACGCCGGCAACACCTTGTTGCTGTCGATGAAGGGCACCACCAACATCGCCACCACCACGGGCACCCTCAACGTTCGGGATGAAGACGTGATCGCATGCACCGGGGTCACCCGTGGTCCCAACGGTCTGATCACCTGCACCCCAAGCGATTTCGCCTACTTCGACGGCACGGTCGAAGGCCTGGCGGGCAACAACGACGTCAACGCCGTGTCCGGGCCTCTGGCCCCCTGAGACGGAGGAACGACGAGAAATGACTGAACCAATGAGACGAAACGGTCAGGAGGCCGGTATGCAGCCGGAGCCAAAGCCCGGAATCGGGCGTCGTGATTTCCTGCGACGTGGGGCAATAGCAACTGTTGTCACCGGCGCCGGCTTGGCGGCCGGGCGTTCCCTGATGACGCCAGCTGGCGCGGCAGGGGGGGCCGGGTTGCCATCAGCGGCTCTGTTCCCGCCGAGCAACGCAGTCGACTTTCCAACCATCGCCAGCATTCGTTTGATGACCACCGATGGCCACATCTCGTTCCCCGGTCGCCGTCACTCATCCAAGCCGGTCTACGCCTTCGGGTTCCGGGCCGTCGACGATTCCCGCCTCGTGGCCGATGGTGGTGAGCTCAACGCCAACCCCGGCGACCTCATGGAAAAGTACCGCGGCCACGTCATGCATTCGGCCCCCACCCTCATTGCGATGGAAGGCGTGGAGTTTGCAATCGTGGTCACCAACCTCGGTTTCCGGTTCCGCCCCGACCTCGACGATTCCCACACGCTCCACTGGCACGGGTTCCGCAACGCAACCGCCGTCTTCGACGGTGTCCCTGAACTCAGTGCAGCGGTGCCCCCTGGGCGTGATCTTCCCTACTTCTTCGACCCCAAGCTCCCGGGTGCGCCCGGTCAGCCCAAGGGCTCCGCTGGCGGGTACATGTATCACTGCCACTTCGAGGATGTCGAACATGTCCAGATGGGCATGAGTGGGATTGCCTTCATCGAACCCCGCGACATGTGGTTCTTCCCGGACGGCACGCCTCGTGCAGTGCGAAACAAGGTGGCCTACAACCCCACCCCTGCCGGGATCGACACCAGCTTCGATCGTGAGTTCGCCTTGCTGGCCAACGAGATCGACTACCGCCCCCACGACAACCTCGAGACCCTGCAACTGTTCACCTGGTCCGACTATGCCCCGCAGTACCGCACCTTCAACGGTCGGGCCTACCCCGACACCGTCGTGCCGCAGATCACCCCGGCTGAGCAATCGGCGAGCTACCAGGAGCTGTTGCAAATGCCGGCGGTTCCGACCACCCCCGACGAGGAAGCCGAAGCTGAGATGCTTTGGCAGCAGAACTCCTCGCTGGTGCAGGCCCGCGAAGGCGACCGTGTCCTCATTCGCCTGAGCAACCTCGGCTACGAGATCCATTCGGTCGAGGTGGTCGGTGTCAACGACATGAGGGTGGTTGCCAACGATGCATCCCTGCTCGTCGGCAAGGACGGCACCAACGACCTCACCTACCTGTCCCGTCGAATGGAGATAGGTCCCGGCGAAGCGAGAGATGCGATCTTCACTGCACCGGCGTATGTAGAGGCCCGGGCCGAAATCGACACCCTTGCGAGCCGGATGGGAAAGCAGAGGAAGTTCTGCCGATACCTCATCAAGAGTCGCAACACCCATCGGCTCAACAACAACGGTCAGATCTATCCCGATGGTCCGAGCTACGCGGGAGCCAAGGGCACCTACGGCGGCATGGTCACCGAGCTTTGGGTCTACCCGACGCTTGCTGATGCTCCGGGGCTCGGCCAGGACGGGCTACCGGATCAGATCACCGTCAACGAGACATTCCCGACGCTGGTCGTGCCAGCTGGTCAGGTCTGAGGAGTGATGAACATGGCATTTTCCACACGAAACAAGCTGGCAGCCATCATCGCCGTGGCCGCCATGGCCGGCGGACTCGCCGCAGTGACCGGTGGAGGCTCTCCGGCCGGCGCCGCTCCCGCAACCAGCACGGTGATATGTGACAACGGCACCGTCGCCCCCGATGGGGCCATCGAGTACAACCTCGAGGCCCGGGATGGCTACATCCAGGAGCCTGACGGCAACACCGTCTACGCATGGAGCTACACCTCGGTTGGACAGCCCCTGTTCCAGTTCCCCGGACCGACCATGTGCATCGACGAGGGCGCCACTGTTCGAGTGGTGCTGACCAACCCAGACCACGTAGACAATCTCTCCGGTGGGATTCCCGCAGCCACCACCTCGATCCTGTTCCCGGGTCAGGTGGGCGTCACCGCCACCGGCGGTGTGGCTGGTCTGCTGACCCAAGAGGTTGATTCGGCGGTTCCCGGCGACTCGGTCACCTACGAGTTCGTTGCTTCCGCACCCGGCACCTACATCTACCAGTCGGGCACCGATCAGGCCGTTCAGGTTCAGATGGGCATGTTCGGTGGCCTGATCATCTATCCGGCCGTAGGCAGGGGATTCGCCTATGACGGCGAGCCCTTCGACACCACCCATGAATACCTGTTGCTGTTCCACGAGATGGATCCGGATCTCCACACCGAGGTCGAGCTTGCTTCCCGCAACGGGCTTGTCGGCGATGCCGTCCTCAGCAACTACCACCCGCTCGATCGCAAGAGTCGGTACTGGACCATCAACGGTCGGTCGTTCCCGGATGTGATCGCCCCCAACAACGCCCCCACTCTCCCGACCCAGCCCTACGGCGGCCTCGTCCGGGTCAACGCCGATGATCCAACCGACGGATTCGATCAACTGCCGTCGCTTGTTCGCTACGGCAATGCCGGGCTTGAGAATCACCCGTTCCATCCACATGGCAACACCCTCAGGCTGATCGCCCAGGATGGTCGCCCGTTCCCCGACGAAATCGAGGCCTACACAAAGACGGTGGCCGCCGGTCAGACATTCGACCTGCTTGCTTCTTGGGAAGACGTTGAGGCCTGGCAAGGCAATGGCGCTCCCACACCCATAAACGTGCCGGCCCTCGACAATTTGGTCTTCAAGGGTGGCGCAAGCTTCTACAGCGGTGATCCGAATCTCGGACAGAAGCAGGATCTGCCCGCAACGGTCACCTCCTACTCGGTGTGTGGCGAGTACTACTTCCCCTGGCACAGCCACGCTCTCCAGGAGATCGTCAACTACAACGAGGGCTTCGGCGGAATGCTCACGCTCTGGCGTGTCGATCCGCCCATGGAAGAGGTCTCCCCGGGCGTATGGCAGCCGACGGCGGCCTGCAACTGATGACCATGAGCTTCACTACAAGGACTGACGGACCCATGAACACAAAGCGCCAAAAGACCAGGAGGCCACGCCTCACAGCGCTGGTGGCAGCCGCGCTCTTCGCGAGCATCGCCGTCACCACCGCCAACGTGTCGTCCGCCGCGGCGGCGACCGACAAATGGCTGTGTGCGAAAGGGGGGACGGCGTCCATAGCCAACCCTGCCGACGGTGGCCTCACCAACGTGTCGGTGTCATTCACCGGCTTTGTCGAGGTCCCCTCGGCCGCCGACTGTGCAACAGCGGTGCCCCGACTGGGCGATCCCACTCCGGTGCGACTCACCGAGGGCGTCACCTACAACATCCATGTGGTCAACCAGGCAGGTTTCGCCATCAACCTGGTTGGCGTTGGACTGTCCGGTGCGCCCGATCTGATCGGAATCGCCCCCGGTGCCTCCGGTGCCTATGAGGTGACTCCGGTGGTCCCCGGCACATACATGTACGAGTCCGACCTCGACCCGAGGCACTCGCTGCTCGGTCTGCATGGCGTCATTGTCGTCGACCCGGCTGCCGGACCAACTTCGGCCCATGGAACGGCAGTGTCGACCTACGACACCGAGCAGATCATTGTGATCACCGAGGTTGACGTCGACCTGAACAACGCTGTCGATCCGTTTGCCGTCGACTCTCTGGCATACGACCCCGATCTGTTCCTGATCAACGGCCAGACCAACACCACCAACGTGCAAGTTCCCCCGCTGGTGGTTGATCCGGGGGAACGGGTTCTGCTGCGATACATCAACGCCAGCCCGGCCAACAACACCATGACCGTTGTGGGTCTCCGCCAGGAGCTCGTGGCTTTCGACGGTGAAATCCAGGAAGGCAGTGCGGTGGGGGTGGGCGAAACCCCACTCGACGTTTCGAACGTCTTCCTCTCCGCCGGCCAGACTGCCGACGCGATGGTGACGGTGTTCGGCTCTCCGGGCCAGAAGATCCCGATCTACAACCGAAACCTGCTCACCTCTGCTGTCGGTGACAACGGCGCCCAGCTCATGTTCCTGCAGGTCAACACCGGTGGTCTCACCGCCCACAGCAAGATCTATTTCTCGCTCAACAACGCCGTTCGAAACATGGGCGGCGTCGTCATCAGAGACGAAGACGTGGCCCGGTGGGATGGCACGAACGTGACCATGTTCTTCCAAGGCTCTGCCCATGGTCTGATCGACAATGGTGCCAACCTTGCCGACATCGACGGCGTCGACGTCGACCGAATCACCGGCGATGTCTGGTTCTCTCTCCGTCAGGACTTCCCGAGGCCCGGCGGCGCTCTTGATCCGTCCAACCCGCACGCCGCGGAATGGGTGGGAGTGGCCGGCGATGTCCTCCAGGAAAATGATGTCTTCCGATACGACGCATCGACCGGACTCATGAGCATCTGGCTTGATGGGTCGGCGATCGGGCTCAACGATCTCTCCAACATCCACGACATCAACGGTCTTGATGTGGATCCGGTCACCGGAGTCACCAACTTCACCACCAACGGAAACATCTCTCCGTTCCACAACGTGCCTCTCTTCACGGGCTCCACCACCACCTTCGGGGCGATGAACGAGGACGTGATCAGATGGACACCCGATGTTGCGGCCGCACCAAGCGGTGCGGGTTCCCTGAGCGTCGTCGCCGACCTCAGCGATCTGGGTCTGGCCGGTGAGAACATCGATGCGGTTGCGCTCACGCCGACCGACGTGATGTTCTCGACCACCAACGAGTATCCCAACCCACCGGCGACCCCCGACTTCGATCGCGACGACTTGGTGGCATGCCTCGGGCATCAGCCTCCCGCAGCTGGGTCGGTCACCGACACCTGCTTCGGTCCCTTGTCGGTGCAGTTCGATGCCGACACGCTCAACGCCGGCGGCATCGCCGGCCAGGTCGACGCCTACGCGATCGGCTGATCATGCCCTCATTGATGACACCCACCGAGCCAACGGTCACCGAACCCCCGGAATCCGGTGTTCAAGCACCGTCGAGTTCGCGCACCATGCAGCGAGTGCTGTTGGTGGTGGGCCTGCTGCTTGCCGGTGTGGGGGGTTGGAGCGTGAGTCATCGACTGGCAGCTTCGGAGCACACACCCACCGGGCTGGGCCCGATGGAGTCGATCGACCAGTCGGTATTTGCGGCCAACACCGGATTGTGGATCGAACACGTCTCTCTGGTTGGCGGCGGTGGGATCATCCAGATCCGATACCGGATCCTCGACGTCGACAAGTCGCAGGTCATCCACGACACGGTCAACGTTCCACGAATCGTCACCGCCGACGGTTTCGAGATCAGTTTCCAGCGCCACGAGCATTCACACGAGCGGGACACTCGACTCGGGAGCACCGACAATGAACAGCTGGTCAACATCGGTTCGACGGTCAAGCGCGGTGACAAGATCACGGTGATCATTGGGCTCGACGAACTTTCGGGAGTGGTTGTCCAGTGAGGGCATCGGTCTCGCGCCTCCTCCTTTCCCTGGCCACCATCGCGCCGGTTGTCCTGATGTCGTCGGTTGGCCCTGCTGCTGCCCACGCCGAGCCGGTCGACGCCAGCCCGGCCGCGTGCACCACCGTGGACTCGGTTGATCAGATAATCATCAACCTCTCGACCGAGGCCGATGTCGAGGGCACTCTGGTGACCGCCTCCATCGACGGCAACGTGGTGTCGAGCGCCGGCGTTGATCTCACCGACATCGACCATCAGCGCGTAGTCCTCGCCATGCCCGTGGGGCTGACTGGCCGAGTCGACGTCGAGTGGACGACGCGAAGCGCCGATGACGGCGACGAGGCCTCGGGTTCGTATGCCTTCGGGATCGGTAGTGGCTTCGATACAGCCAGCTGTGGAAACTCCTC
>JAJRXJ010000198.1 GCA_024276355.1 Actinomycetes bacterium
AGGTCGTCCATGTGCTCGATGCCGGTGGAGTATCTGACCAGACCCTCGGGGATCCCCAGGCGTCGGCGTTCCTCGGCACTGCATTCGACATGGCTGGTGGTGGCCGGCACGCCCACCGTGGTCTCCACCGCCCCGAGGTTGGCGGCGCGATGAGCGAATCGCATGGCCGGCAACATGAGCTTGGCGGCCTCGAAGCCGCCTTCGAGCGAGAAGCTCAACATGGCCCCGAAACCGGACATCTGGGCCGCGGCGATCTCGTGATGGGGATGGGTGAGCAGCCCGGGGTAGTTCACTGATTCCACCTTCGGATGACCCATCAGATAATCCGCCACCGCGGCGGCGTTCCGACTCTGGCACCGGACCCTCAGATGAAGGGTCTTCAGACCCCTGATGAGCAGATAGGCGGCCATCGGGGAGAGTGCCGCCCCGTTGATCTCGCGGTAGTGGTAGATGGTCTCGATGAGTTGTCTCCGGCCGACCACGACCCCACCGAGGGCATCAGCGTGACCTCCGAGGTACTTGGTTGCGCTGTGCACGACCAGATCGGCCCCGAGCAGCAGCGGCAGTTGATTGACAGGTGTGGCGAATGTGTTGTCGACCACCGACAAGGCGCCCTGGTCACGAGCCGCGCCGATGAAGCGCCTGAGATCGAGGATCTTCAGGGTCGGGTTGGTGGGTGTCTCGAGGTAGAGGAGATCGCAGCCGGCACGAATGGCGTGTTCGATCGCGTCGTGATCGGTGGTGTCGATCAATTCGACCTCGATTCCGAGAGCCGGAAGGAACTCGGTGAACAACACGCTGGTGCCGCCGTAAGTGTCCTTCACCGACACCACTTTCTGACCGGGCCGCAGGAGTGCCTGCAACGTGGCCGAGATCGCGGCCATGCCCGAGGCGGCTGAGGTGGCGGCCTCACCATGTTCGAGAAGCCTCACCTTCTCCTCGAACACTGCCACGGTCGGATTGGTGTTTCGACCGTATATGTGGCCCTTCGATTCGCCTAGAGCCACGGCCTGCCACTCATCGATGTCGTCGTATCCGTAGGCCACGCTGTGGACCACCGGCACCTGGGTGGCGCCGCTCATCAGGGACGACTCCTCGGCGCCCCAGACGGCGATGGTGGCCGGATGCGGGACATCCTCGGTGTTGCCGGTTTCGGGATTCGTCACTTTGGATCTCCTGAATTGGGGGGCTGTGGCGCGGCAAAGTTGGTCATGGCGTGGCGGAGCACCTGTTGGGTGGCCACCAGATCGTCGATTGAGACCCACTCGTCGACACTGTGGATGCCGTGACCTCCCGGGCCGATGACCACGGCGGGGACATCGACCGATGAGAACAATGCCGCGTCGGTCCAGAACGGGGCTCCCACGATCACGGCGGACCTTCCGGCGGATTCAAGCCCGGTCGTTGCCGTCTGCACCAACCGATCGTCGACATCGGTCGAGAACGGCGGCCTGCGGATCAGCCAGTCGGTTCGACACTCGACACCATCTGCACTCCGGGCCTGCACAACATCAACCACCGTGGCCATGTCGGCCTCGTGGTGACCCGGAACGGTACGGATCTCAATGGTGGTGGTGCAACGATCGGGGACGGTGAACAGTTCGGTTCCACCTTCGATCCTGGTGACCTGTATGGAGGGAGCGCCGAAGAGCGGGGCAACGGGCCGCTCCGACAACGACCTTTCGAGTGAAGCCAGATCAGCCACCAGGCGGGTGGCGGGATCGATGGCGTTGATGCCCTCTTCCCGGTGACCGGTGTGGGCAGCCCGACCGAGGTAGACGACCTCGAGTATCCCGAATCCCCGGTGACCGGCGACGATCCTGAGATCGGTTGGTTCGATGACGATCGCCGCGTCGGGATGCCGATTGAGGAGAAGGTGTGATGTACCGATGCTGTCGGCCTCTTCGTCGCAAACGGCGGCGATGACGATGTCACCCGGCAGATCGTCGGGGTCGATCGAGGCGGCCGCCAGCAACGCTGCCGCCAAGCCGCCCTTGGTGTCGAGAACCCCGCGGCCGAGTATGCGGTCGTCGGTCGCCTTCACTTCAAATGCCTCGGAGACACCGCCGACGGTGTCGAGATGCACGTTGATCATCAAGGTGGGCCCCGGCCCACCCTTGATCACCCCAACCACATTGGGCCGACCCGGGGCCGGCCATTCGACGTCCACCTGCCAGCCCCGCTTCGACATCCAATCCCGTACGAACTCCCCGATCTCGGCCTCGCCTCCGCCGCCTGCGTCGAGAGTCGTGTTGACCGAATTGATTTCGGCCAGGGCAACCGTGAGGTCGATCAAATCCCGTCTGGTGTGATCGGGGGAGGTCATGGGAGGCCCACACTATTGACACGACGACCGCAGTGACGCAGTCGCGACCTTCATCCGCCCCGGAGTCTTGTTGACGATGCCCACGTGGCAAGATGACCGTCAGGCGAGTAGGGGCCGACAGGTGGCACACGATGAAAAATCCGAACAGTAGCGCCGCGACCCGGCGCGGAAGGTTCTCATGGGCGCTACCCGCACTTGTTGCTGCGACCGCGTTGCTGTCGACAGCCGTGGCTCTCTCACCCGCCTCGGGTGCCGCGCTCGCCGCGTCGAAAAGATGTGGCCGCATCGCGTTTACCGGCAATGACGGCGTCAGCGGTACCAGCGGCAGTATCTACACGTCGACCATCGCCGGCACCAACCGGCGGAACATTTCCTCGGTCGGCCCTTCAGCCCCAACCGGAAACGACAATGCCGCCTGGTCGCCCGACGGAACCCGGATCGCATGGCAGGGCTCTGACGGCACCACCAATCAGATCTGGGTGGCCAACGCCGATGGCACCAACCGGGTGGCGATTTCCAGCGTTGCCGGCGCCACCTCGCTCAACTCCAACCCTGTCTGGTCGCCCGACGGAACCCGGATCGCATGGTCGGGCAAGTCGGGAACGCTCACCACCATCTTCACCGCCGACCCCGACGGAACCAACCGGGTCGACATCGCCATCCCCAGCCACTTCGACCCGCTCATCCAACCGACCGACAACCGCACCCCACAGTGGTCACCCGACGGCAGCATGATCGCATGGGTGGGCATAATCGGTCCCGGCACTCCAGCGAGCCGTACCGACATCTACTTTGCTCAGGCCGACGGCAGCGCCATGACCAACATCTCCGGGCCGACAGGGCTCGAAGGTCTCAAGGGCAACAGCGGACCAACATGGTCTCCCGACAGCACACTGCTCGCATGGAGCACCAACTTTGTCCTGGCGGGTATCACCGAGATCGTGAGCGTCCCGGTGGCGAGCACGCTGACCCGAACCATCATCTCCGGTGGCGGCGTCAGCCCGGCTCCTCTCGGCAATCTCACCCCGTCGTGGTCACCCGACGGCACTCGGGTCGCATGGAGCGGCGTTTCGCAGACCGGAGCCAGCACCGGGCACATGGAAATCTGGGCGGCCGATCCCGACGGCAGCAATCGCATCGAGGTCTCCGTTGTCGACAACGCCACCCTCGACCCCACCCTCAGTTTTCAACCGGTTTGGTCTCCAGACAGCTCATTGCTCGCCTGGTCCGGCACCCGCGGCGGAGCCACCAGCCTCCAGCTGATCGTGGCCAACGCCGACGGCACCACTCGCCGGGAGATCTCAGCAGTGGGCACCGGCACTGACCCGGCCATGGTCCTTCACGCCGCGTTCGCCCCCGACTCCGGCGATCCGTTCACCGACGTGCCCTCCACCTCCTTCGCCCGAGCCGATATCAGCTGCATCTTCTCTCTGGGCGTAACCACCGGCACATCGGCCACCACATACTCCCCGGCCGACATCGTCACCCGCGAACAGATGGCAGCTCTCCTGGCCCGGCTCTACCGCAAGCTTGATGGCACATGCCCTGCGGGAGGCGACCCGTTCACCGACGTTGCCTCCACCTCCTTCGCTCGGGCCGACGTGTCCTGTCTCTTCCAACTCGACGTCACCGGGGGCACCACGTCCACCACCTACTCCCCCGCCAACCCGGTCACACGCGAACAAATGGCAGCGTTCCTCTCACGGCTCTGGCAACGGGCGCTCGGCAAAACCTGCGCATCAAGCGGCGATCCGTTCACCGACGTGCCCTCCACCTCGTTCGCCCGGGCCGACGTGAGCTGCATCTGGTCGCTGGGAATCACCGGCGGCACCTCGCCCACCACGTACTCGCCCGGCGACAACGTCACCCGCGAACAGATGGGTTCGTTCCTGGCCCGATTCTGGGCCAAGGCGATCGGGCTCTGACCACCACCGCCTCGGCTACCGTCGAGGCGTGCCGACGATCCACGACCACACGTTCGCCGAACTTTCTGCCTCCGCGTTCCACGATCTCGTCAAGCTGAGGGTTGATGTCTTCGTGGTGGAGCAGGCCTGCGCCTACCCCGAACTCGACGGCCGCGACACCGAAGCCGGCACCAGACACATCTGGATCGAGCAAGCCTCGTCCCGCGCACCGGCTGCCTATCTGAGACTTCTCGACGAGTCCGAAACCAGAAGGGTGGGTCGGGTGGTCACTCATCCCGACCATCGGGGCCGGGGTCTGGCCGGCCTGCTTGTCGACCATGTGATCTCGCGATATCCGGTCGACCTCGTGCTCGATGCACAGTCGCATCTCGTCGACTGGTATGCAGCCCGGGGGTTCGCCCGGACCGGTGCCGAGTTTCTCGACGACGGCATACCCCACGTGCCGATGGCCAGGAGCGCGTCACTCGATCGGTGAGATCCCATCCGGGTCGATGACCAAGGCGACCCTGTCACCGATCGGTGGTGCCCCGGCCAGAAGAAACACGAGACGCTGACCGGTGTCGACACGCTCGACCTCGACCTCCCTGCTCCCACCGCGGAAACGGGTGGCGATCACCACGTAGTCGATCGAACGGCCATCGCCGGGGTCTACCACGGTTGCGGCATCGGGCAGCACGACCGCTCGATGCCCTCCGGCCTCAATGATGTTGCGATGCCCCAGGAACCTGGCCACGGTCTCGGAGGCCGGCCGACGCCACACATCCATCGGCTGCCCCTTCTGCAACACCCGGCCCTCCCCCATCACGACGATCTCATCAGCCATGGCGAAGGCCTCGTCGTGATCGTGGGTGACGTGAATGGCGGAGATGCCGACCCGGTGCAACACGTCGGGTAGTTCCGCGACCAGTCGGTCGCGAAGCTCGCGATCAAGCGAACCGAGCGGCTCGTCCAGGAGCAACAGGTCGGGCTCGGGAGCCAGGGCCCGGGCCAGCGCAACCCGCTGGGCTTCACCGCCAGAGAGGTTGCCCACCGTGCGTCGTTCGAACCCCGCGAGCCCGACGAGCTGCAACATCGCCAAGACCCGATCATGTCGCTGCTCCGCTCCCATGCCCTTCATACGCAGCCCGAACTCGACGTTTCGACCCACATCTCGGTGGGGAAACAGGGCATGGTCCTGGAACATCATCCCGATGCCCCGTTCGTGGGGGGCCCGCCCGCAGATGTCCACGCCACCACGCAAGATCCGGCCCGAATCGAGAGGCTGCAGCCCGGCTATGGCCCGCAGGAGTGTCGACTTGCCACAACCGCTCGGACCCAACAACACAACAATGTCACCGTCGCCCACATCGAAGCTCACGTTGTCGACCGCCACTTGACCGTCGAATCCGATGGTGACCCCTTGAATCGAGAGCATCACATGCCTCCCTCGCTGGTGCCGCGAACCGACTCGATGACCGCCACGGCCACGGCAACCACGGCCATGAGCACCACGGCCAACGCCATTGCCTGGCCCCGCAGCCTGTCGCCCGGGGTCGACAAGAGGCGGAACATGGCCACCGGCGCCGTGATGGTGTCGGGCCGCCGCGGCAGAAATGAAGTGGCACCGAACTCGCCGATCGACACCGCGAACGCGAACCCTGCCCCGACCACGAGCCCCCGCGACCCGATCGGCAGGTCGACCTCACGCCGCACCCGCGCCGGGGTCGCACCCAGCACCGCGGCCGCCTCACGGATCGATTCGTCGATGCCACGCAGCACCGGCACCATGGTGCGCACCACGAACGGCACCCCGACGAGGGCGTGGGCGATCGGGATGATCCACCACGACGTGCGCAGATCAAGAGGCGGATTGTCGAGGGTGATCAGAATCCCGAATCCGATCGTGACCGCGGATGTGCCGAGCGGCAGCGTCAGACCGAGGTCGAACACGCGTCCGACTGCCCGTCGGCCGTGGACCACCACCAACGAGGCCAGCCCTCCGATCAACACGGCGATTGCTGTGGCGACCACCGCGAACACCAGCGAGTTCTGGAGCGCAACCATGGCCGGTGCCGGGAGTTGCCGCACACGATGGGCCAGCGCCCCGTAGTTGCGCAGCGAGTAGCCGTCGCCGACGGACAACGAACGCTCGATCAACACCGCGATCGGTGTGCCGAGGATCAGGGTGGTCACGGCCAGGTTGCCCCAGAGCCATGCCCGCTTGATCGGGTTGGATGCCCGACGGGCGTGCCGAGTGGTGATGGGCCGCCGCCGTTCGAGCGCTGTGCTGAGCCCCACCAGCGCGAGGACAGCCACCAGTTGCAACGCGGCGAGTGACGCTGCTGTCTGCAGGTCTCCCCTGGTGACCGCGAACCGGTAGATGTCGGTTTCGATCGTGGCCCTGCGGGGGCCGCCGAGTATCAGGATCACCCCGAACGATGTGAACGAGAACAGGAACACGATCGCGGCTGCGGCGGCGATCGCCGGCCGCAGCCTGGGCAGGGTGATCTCCACGAACGTACGCCACCGGTTGGCCCCGAGGATCCGGGCCTGCTCCTCCAGTCTGGAATCGAGACCCGCCCAGTAGGACCCGACCGTGCGCACCACCACGGCGTAGTTGAAGAACAGATGGGCCAGCAGGATCGCCCAGACTGTCTGATCAAGACGCAGTCGTCCCGAGTCGAGTCCGAATCTCTGGAACAACCCGGCAAACGCGCCGCCGACAACCACGGTGGGCAGCACGAACGGCACGGTGACCAGAGCTCTCACCAGGCGACGATGGCGCTCCCTCATGGCCGCGACCAACGATGCCGCCGGGAGCGCCACGACCATTGTGACCAGCGTCGACACTGCGGCCTGCCAGATGGTGAACCAGATGACGCCGCGTTCGCGCCTCGACCCGAACAGGTCGACAAGGGCATTCCAGCCGCGGTCGGCGAGGCCCGTGGAGATCACGTTGGCGACCGGCCACGCGAAGAAGATCGCGATGAATGCGGCCGGCAGCACAACCACCAGCGCCTTGGCCGCCCGGGTCATCAGCCGAGCACGATGTCGGTCCATTGGGCCGTCCACTCGTCACGATGCGCTTCGATGATGGCCGGGTCGAGCGTGGCCGGGTTGTCGGCGATGGTCACGTTGTCGATGAACACCTGTGGCAGCGTCGCTCGCTCGGAAACCGGGAACACGAACATGTTGAGAGGTATGTCGTTCTGGAAGGTGGGGCTGAGCATGAAATCGATGAGGGCCTGCGCCGCGGCCGGATGTTCGGTGCCCTTCAGCACCCCGGCGAACTCGATCTGGCGGAAGCAGGTGTCGTTGACCACTCCGGTGGGGGCGGTGTCGACGGGCGGGTCGGCGTAGATCACCTCGGCTGGCGGGCTCGACGCGTAGGACACGACGAGCGGCCGGTCGCCGCCACCAGCGGTGAAGTCGGTGTAGTAGGCGTCTTCCCATCCGGTCGCCACCTTCACTCCGTTGTCGCGCAGCTGCTGCCACCATTCGGGCCAGGTGTCGGGGTAGCGGGCGATGGTGGTCAACAAGAACGCGAAGCCGGGTGACGATGTCTCGGGATTCTCCACCACGAGCTGGTCGGCATAGTCGGGCTTCACGAGATCATCGAGACTGACCGGGGCGGCGGCGGTGAGCGCGTCGGTCCAGTAGTTGACGCACACGTCACCGAAGTCGATGGGGGTGACCCGGTGCTGGGCGTCGAGTTCGAACTCGTCGGGGACATCGGCGAGCGCCGGCGATGAGTAGGGCTCGAACAGGTCGGCGTCGAGTCCACGCTGCAGGAAGGTGTTGTCGATTCCGAACATCACATCGCCGACGGGGTTGCCGGCGGAGATCACCGACTGACTGACCATCGTGCCGGCATCCCCCGAGCTCAACAGTTCAACCTTCACGCCGGTCTGGTCGGTGAAGGCCTGCAGGGTGCCGTCCGACAGGTAGAAGGAGTCGTGGGTAACCAGCGTGATGGTGGTGCCCTCGAGAGTGTCGGCGACAGTTGGCGTGTCGCTGCCGCAGGCCGAGGCGACCAGCGCGAACGCCATCGCGACTGCGAAAAGGGTGGTGGGTCGATGCATGTTTCCCTCCGCTGGAATTACCCAGATCAGGTTCTTGCGGGTCGACGACGCGGTGGTCGCCCTCTCAGCCCGGCTGCCCGAGCTCCCCGGTTTCGGTTGTGGCCCCAGTGTACGCCGGAGGTCGTAGTCTCGCTTGGTGACCGCATTGCTCGCCATCGCCTCGGCTCTGATAATCGGTGGCAGCGACTTCAGCGGCGGGATCGCCACCAGGGGCGACTCCACATTTCGGGTCACGGTTTGGGCCCAACTGTGGAGCGGGCTCACTGCTCTGGCGCTGGTGTGGGTCGTCTCGTCCTCGTCGATCGCCACCTACGACATCATCGGCGGTGCGCTGGCCGGGCTCTCTGGCTCATTCTCGTTCGTCTGCTTCTACGCCGCTCTCAGCCGAGGATCGATGAGCGTGATAGCTCCGACCACCGCCGTTGTCGGCGCGGTGGTTCCGGCGATCGTGGGCCTGGCCCGAGGCGAGTCTCTTGGCCTCTCAGCCACCGTCGGAATCATGATTGCAGTGCTGGCGATCGTGCTGGTCACCAACTCAACCGACGACAGCCGAACCGATTCGAGGGCGTTGGCACTTGCAGTCGTGGCCGGGCTCGGCTTCTCCATCTTCTTCATTGCCCTGGCCGGCACCCACGACGAGGCCGGCCTCTGGCCCCTCGTGATCGCCCGCATCGTGTCGGTTCCAGTGGTGATGATCACCGCGATGGCCACCGTTGGATCGGTGATCCCGAAATCGAATCGATCCAGGCGACTCGCGGCCTACACCGGCATCACCGAGATGCTGGCCAACGTGCTGCTGCTTCTCGCGTTGCGACGCGGGCCGCTCGCCGTGGCCGCGGTGTTCGGATCTCTCTACCCGGTGAGCACGGTGGTGCTGGCCTGGGTGTTCCTGCGAGAGCGTCTGAACGCGAAGCAGATCGTTGGTGCATGCCTGGCGGTGGCGGCCCTGGCCCTGGTGGCGGCCTGACTCGGCGCCGCCATCACATGCGGTCGAGAAGTTCCTTCTTTTTGGCTTCGAACTCAGCGTCGGTGATGGCTCCTTGCTGACGGAGCTGATCCAGCTTCGCGATCTTGTCGGGTATGGAATCGGAAGGAACTGCCGCACCACCACGAGCGGCCTCGCCCATGCGCTTGAGCTTCCGGTTCTCGAGGTTTTCGACCTGCCGGTAGATCTCGTTTTGCACGAGGTTCGGCTTGCGAATGTCGGCGAATGTCTGACGACCGCCCTCACCCGCGGACTCGATGCCGAGATCACCGGCGCCGATGATCCTCTCGAAGAGGGTCTGGCTGAAGAACACGGTGTTGATCCGGTCGAGCGGTATCTCGATGCCGTGTTTCGCGGCGATGCCGCGCCTGGAGATCACTCTCTCGGAGGTGACCACGAAGTTCGTGGTGGTCCATTTCACGTAGTTGATCCCGAACCAGCCGAGAGCACCCAGGACGAACAGGCCCACGACAATGTCGATGATCTTGAACCAGTCCGTGACGAGCGCGGCCAACCCCAACACCACGGCCACCGTGAGCAACGCTCCCGACGGAGCGAGCGACCACCAGTGGGGTCGAAGGTCGAGGACCAGGTCCTCGTCTTCGGTGAGCAGATGAGATGGGAACGGCATGCTGGGATGGTAGACCGCGCGGCGGTCGCGATTCTCCTCCTGCGCCATCGATGATCTCGCTAGGGTCGTTTCGTGGATCAGCTCGACGACGACAGTGAGGCCCTCCTCGCCGGGCTCACACAGGAGCAGCGCGACGCCGTCACAACCACGGCGTCGCCACTGTGCATCATCGCCGGTGCCGGTTCTGGCAAGACCAGGGTCCTGACCCACCGCATCGCTTGGCAGGCCGCTTCGGGCATGATCGATCCCAGGCGGGTGCTCGCGGTCACGTTCACCCGCAAGGCGGCGTTCGAACTCCGACGACGCACCCGCCGAATCGGCATACGTGACGACATTGCTGCCGGCACCTTCCACTCCGCAGCGCTGGGCATTCTGCGAAGCCACTGGGAGGCCAATGGCCGACGATCGCCCGAGCTGCTCACCAGCCGACGGGCATTTCTGGCCCGCCACAACTCCAGACTCGACCGTTCCACCGTCGGAGATCTCGACACCGAGATCGGCTGGGCGCGTGCCCGTCTGGTCACCCCTGAGCGATATCCGGAGGTGGCGGCAGCGGCCGGCCGCCGACCGGCGCGGGGGCGCGAGTTCGTCGCCGAGCGCTACGCGGGCTATGAGGCCGCCAAACGCAAGCGGAAGCTTCTCGACTTCGACGACCTTCTGGCCCTCTGCCACACCACCATGACCCGTGATCCGAAGTTCGCGGCCGCTCAGCGATGGCGCTACCGCCACTTGTTCGTCGACGAGTTTCAGGATGTCAACCCTCTTCAGTTCGCGCTCCTGCAGTCGTGGCTCGACGATTCGTCCACCCTCACCGTCGTAGGCGACCCCGACCAGGCCATCTACGGATGGAACGGGGCCGATCCCGACTTCATCCGCCAGATCGATCGTCACCTACCGGGTTCATCGATCGTCCACCTGCGAACCAACTTTCGCTCCACACCCGAGATCCTCGCCGCGGCGGGCCGCGTCCTCGGCCGCGACCCGCAGCCGGCCGCCAAGCCATCCGGCAGCCCACCATCGGTGACGGTTCTCGAGGGGACCGAAGAGGCGGTGGCGCTCGCCCGGGCCGTTCGCAGCCGGCACCGGCCCGGAGCTCAGTGGGGCCGGCAGGCGGTCCTGGCCCGCACCAACGCACAGTTGCTCCCGATCGCACAGGCACTCGACCGTGCCGGAATTCCGACGCGGACCAGAGGCGACGCAGCACTGTCGCGGCGTCCGGAGATCACCGACCTCGTTGAAGGCTGGAACCAGCACGCCCTGCTGTCGGCGGTGATCGCCGATGAGAAGGTCGAGTCCAGGTTCGCCAACAGCGATGAGCGGGGGCTGATGATCGAGGCATTCCTCGAGCTGGCCGACGATCATGTGGCACTCGATCCTTCAGCGACGGTGGCCGACTTCATGGCCGGTCTTCGCTCCGACGACCAGGCCTACCGGGGGGGCGACTCCGTCGACCTGGCCACCTTCCATTCAGCCAAGGGCCTCGAATGGCCGGTGGTACACATAATCGGGATGGAGGAGGGATACGTGCCGATCGGGTATGCCCGTTCACGGCCCGCCATCGCGGAGGAAATGCGGCTGCTCCACGTTGCCGCCACACGGGCCGAATCGGAACTGCATCTCTACTGGTGTCGCCGCCGCCCAAGGGGAGACTCGCTCGACGAGAGACAACCCTCACCGTGGCTCGACGCGTTCGCCTCGGCCGACGACGGCCCCCCGGTTTCGACACCCGACATCGACACGATCCGCAACCACGTCGATCCGAGTCCGGTCACCGCCGACGATGCGATCCGTGAGCGACTCCTCGACTGGAGAAGCCGCATGGCCCGCGCTTCGATGGTGGATCCACCTGCCATCGTGAGCGACGCCGTGGTGGAGGCGCTGATAGAGCAGCGCCCCGACAGCATCGAGCGACTCCGCGAACCCGACCTGTTGGGCCCGGGCCGGGCCCGCAGGTGGGGCGGCGAAG
>JAJRXJ010000199.1 GCA_024276355.1 Actinomycetes bacterium
CGTTCGCCACCGTGGTTCTGCGCAAGGCGGTCGGATTGGGAGCGATGGCCATGGCCGGAGGGAGCTTCCATTCTCCTCTTCTCACGATTTCATGGCCCACGGGTGAGATGAGTGGCATGGGCATCGAGGGGGCCGTACGGCTGGGGGCCAAGCGGGAACTGGAGCTGATCGCGGACCCGGAGGAACGCCAGGCGGCGTTTGCCGCGAAGGTCGACGCGATGCACACCCACTCGGAAGCGCTGAACGCGGCCGCCCACAACGAAGTCGACGACGTGGTCGATCCGGCCGACACCAGGGCAAGGCTCGTCAACCTCCTCAGATCGTGCCCGGAGGCCGATCCCCGACGGCGCCGACGCCGCCAGGTCGATACTTGGTGACACGAGGCCCCGCGGTAGATTCAGCCGCGCCGAGAGGGGTTGTGATGGACTTTGCCACCAATGAGGACCACGAACTGATCGCCGAGGGCGTCGGTGCCGTATGTGCCGACTTCGGCGACGAGTACTGGTCGGATCTCGACCAGCGCCATGAGTTCCCGTGGGAGTTCTACTCAAGGCTCGCCGAAGGCGGGTGGGTTGGCATCGCCATCCCGGAGGAGTTCGGAGGCGGAGGTCAGGGCATATCGGAAGCCGCTGTGGTCCTGAAGACCATCGCCGCCAGCGGCGCGGCCATGAACGGCTGCTCCGCGGTTCATCTCACTATCTTCGGCCTCAACCCGGTGGTGGTGTTCGGGAACGACCGGCTCAAGGACACGTTTCTTCCGAGGGCCGCTGTCGGCGACCTCCATGTGGCTTTCGGTGTCACCGAGGCCAACGCCGGCACCGACACCTCCCAGATCTCCACCCGTGCCGTGCGCGACGGCGATGGTTGGAGAATCACCGGCCAGAAGATCTGGACGTCGAAGGCCCTCGAGTCCGAGGTCGTGCTGCTGCTCGCCAGGACCGGCGAGGCCGACTCCGGCTTCGACGGACTGAGCCTGTTCTTGGCCGACCTGGATCCCGACCATGTCGACATTCGGCCGATACCGAAGGTCGCCCGCAACGCCGTGGCCAGCTGTGAGGTTTTCTACGACGATCTCCCGGTGGAGGGATGGCGGCTTGTCGGTGAGGAGGGCAAGGGATTCCGCCACATCCTCCATGGCCTCAACCCCGAGCGTGTGCTGCTCGCTTCCGAGGCCATCGGGATCGGTGAGGTCGCCCTCGAAAAGGCGGTGGCCTATGCGAAGGATCGCCATGTGTTCGGTCGCCCGATCGGCCAGAACCAAGCCATCAGCCACCCACTCGCCCGGGCCCGAATCGAACTGCACGCCGCGTGGCTTGCGGCCCAGGAAGCTGCGTGGCGATACGACCGGGGCCTCTCGTGCGGAGAACAGGCCAACAGCGCCAAGTTCCTCGCGGCCGAGGCCTCGTTCAAGGCTGCCGATGTGGCCATGCAGACCCACGGAGGAATGGGGTTCGCCACCGAGTACCACGTCGAGCGCTACTGGCGGGAAGCCAGAATCCAGCGCACGGTGCCCATCAGCCAGGAAATGACCCTCAACTTCGTGGCCCAGAATGTGATGGGGCTCCCCCGCAGCTACTGAGCCACCCGTGGCGCAGCCGTCTTGGGCTGCACCGTTGGAAGACGACGCATGTGGGAACTCACCCACCGCATGATCAGGAACTGGAACGGCAATCTGATCCAGTTGCGAGGGCCGGTCCCCGCGTCCTCGACGCGCTGGAGCTCACCATGTTCATCGGGCCTCACATCAACGTCGTGGATCGCCATGTCGACGTTGGCCGGAAAGACGGCAACCAGCAACACCAGCAGTCCCCTGGCCGCGGCCGGGCGCGTGGACCGCGGAATCATCGCTGCGCCCAGCACCATCTCTGCCGCGCCCGCCACCTTGTTGACCAGAGGCGCGTTGGGCACCCATGCGGGGATGATCGCCTCGAAGAAGGCGGGGCGGACAAAGTGCGCCACACCGGCGGAAACGAACATCGCCCCGATGACTCCTGCGGACCTGTCGGAAGTCACAGGCAAATCCTCACGCCCGACCGGCTCGGCGGCCGCCCCGCCTCGGGCGTCGAGCCCCACCATCCGAGGTGGGCCTGTCCGGAACCGGCGGGGCCTCGATGTCAGGGACATCGAGGGTCCCGTCGAGAACGCCGCGAATGGCTGCGATGTGCGACGGGCCGTTGCCGCAACATCCGCCGATTATGTCGATACCGCAGGAGCGGACCCGGTGGGCGTGGGCAGCCATCACCTCGGGAGTGCCGCTGTAGGCCAACTCGGCGCCATGCCACTCCGGAATCCCGGCGTTGGCCTTGGAAATCACGGGAACACCTGGTGCTGCCGCACGAATCTCAGCCAAGGCCGCCTCGGTATCGGACAGGTTGCTGCCGCAATTGGCCCCTATCGCGGAGACGCCCAGATCGACCAGACGTTCGGCTGCCAGCGCTCCCGTGACCCCCATCATGGTGCGACCGGCGGTGTCGAAGCTGAAAGTGACGGTTATCGGGAGTTCGGATACTTCCTGGGCACCCCGCACAGCGGCCTCAACCTCCTCGAGTGAGCTCATGGTCTCGATCCAGAGGATGTCGGCACCACCGGCATCAAGCCCCCGGGCCTGCTCGGCGAAACCTGCCTGCGCATCGGCCGGCTCGAGCGATCCCAGCGGTGCGATCAACTCACCGGATGGACCCATCGATCCGGCCACCAGCACCCGGCGCGGGGCGGCGTCGGCCGCCACCCGGGCGTTTCGTGCCGCGGCCTCATTGATTTCGAAAACGCGATCGTCGAGAGAATGCAGCGCCAGACGAAACCTGGTTCCGCCGAAGGTGTTGGTGAGCACGATGTCGGAACCGGCCTCGATGTAGGCGCGATGTACATCGCGCACTCGCTCCGGCTCATCGAGGTTCCAACGCTCGGGGGCCTCACCGGCCGGGAGGCCCCGTGAGAACAACTCGGTGCCCATCGCTCCGTCGATCACCAAGAACCCACGTTCGGCGATCAGTTCATCGAGTACGGACATCATGGCTCCAAGCTTTGATGGTCTGGGCAGGCTATCGAGCGACCCGCGGCTAACCGTCCCGGATTGGCTTCCGGACCAGCGGATCTGACCATCCATATGAGATATGTCACACTGCGACGGTGGAACATCGGGAATCGACGGCGACCGCCGGAATCACAATCGGTTGGCTGCTGTGGCCCACGATTCTGATACTGGTGCAGCAGGTCCTGTTCCCGGCCCCTCTCGGGTCGATCGTCCAAGGATGCGTGCTCGGCCTGATCACCGCGTTGGTCACCATGGGAATGTTTCTCGTCTACCGAGCCAACCGGGTGCTCAACTTCAGTGCCGGTGAACTGGGCCTCCTGCCCGCCGTGCTCGCCGTTCTGCTCATCACCGAGTCGGGACTCAGCTGGTACCTCTCGTTCGGCATCGGATTGGTGGCCTCCCTGGCCCTCGGCGTGGCCGCCGAGTTCCTCGTGATAAGGCGATTCTTCAACTCCCCTCGGTTGGTGGTGACGGTGGCCACCATCGGCCTCGCTCAGCTTCTCGGCGTGGCCGCGCTGTTCATGCCGGCGTGGTGGAACACCAAGGTTCAGTCGCAGCGCATCGACGCCCCGTTCAACCTCGACTTCACGATCGGTGTGAGGGTTTTCACGGCCGACCACGTGCTCGTGCTGGTCCTCGCGCCCTTGGCCATCGGTGCGGTGGGAATGCTGCTTCGATTCACCAGGCTCGGCGTGGCCATCAGGGCCGCGGCCGAGATCCCTTCCCGAGCCGGGCTGCTCGGAATTCCGGTGAAGGCCCTTCAAAGCATCGTGTGGAGTCTCGCCACCGGGCTTGCGTTCCTGGCGTTGTTCCTGCGAGCGGGGGTGTTCGGCCTTCCGGTTGGTGGCCTTCTGGGACTTCTCCTTCTTCTGCGGTCTCTCGCCTCCCTCATGCTCGGCCGACTCACTCACCTGCCCACGATGCTGGCCGGTTCGGTGGCCCTGGGAATCCTGCAGGAGGGTGTGCTGTGGAACTCCGACAGTCAGACCGCGGCCGAAGCCAAGATGGCCGGCATCACCGGCCTGGTGATCATCGCCGCGCTTCTGGCACGACGGGATCGGGGCCTTCGCTCCGATATCGAGGCATCGGGATGGCAATCGGTCGGGGATGTCAGGCCGATCCCTGATGCTCTCGCTTCGCTGCCGATGGTGCGCCCCGCGAGAGCAATCGGGGCTGTGTTCATGGCCGCCCTGTCGCTCTATGCCCCCTACATCGGGTTCATCGACACCGAGGACGTGCTCCGTCTGGGAGTGCTCTACATTTTCGCCATCATCTTATTGTCACTCGGTGTCCTCACCGGCTGGGCCGGCCAGCTCTCGCTGGGGCAGATGGCATTTGCCGCCGTGGGGGCGGTGGTCAGCGCCGAACTCACCTCGGCCCACGGGTTCGACATCATCTTGGCCACGCTCGCCGCGGGAGCAGCCGGTGCTGTCGCTTCCCTGGTCATCGGGCTGCCGGCCCTGCGCCTAAGGGGCACGTACCTGGCCGTCACCTCGCTCGCGTTCGGTCTCACGGTTTCGCAATACCTTCTCAACCCGCGTTTCTTCGATTGGATCCCCACCGACCGGGTGGTGCGCCACCCGATCCTTGGCCGGATCAACTGGGAGTCCTCAACGGCGATCTACTACGTGTCGCTGGCCGGAATGTGCCTGGCGTTCCTTGCCGTCAAGGGAATACGTCACAGCCGCACCGGTCGAGTGCTCATCGCAATGCGAGACAACGAGAATGCCACCGAGTCCTACGGGGTGAGCCCGACGCGCGCCAAGCTCACCGCGTTTGCGCTCTCCGGGTTCCTGGCAGCAGCCGCGGGATCCCTTCTTGTTCACCACCAGCAGGCCTTCGTGATATCCGGCTACGACGCCCAGACCAGCCTCGGAATCTTCACCGCCGCGGTCATCGGAGGCATGGGGTCGTTGCTCGGGTCGTTCCTCGGCGCCGCTTTCTGGTTCGGAACCTTCTTCTGGCTCAAGGGGGCATGGAGAATATTCGCCAGCGGAATCGGGGTCCTGATCGTCTTGCTGATCGCACCATCGGGTCTGGCCGGGCTGTGGTACGACCTGAGAGACCTCGCCCTCCGCAAGCTGGCCCAGCGAGGTGCGCCCTCCGCGACGACCGACTCCGACGACGCGGAGCCCGACCGGGTCGGGGAGGTCGCGGCATGACCTCGAACCGTGGGCCCCGGTCATGGATGGCGTCGATCACCGGTGACGGCCCCGCCTACCCGTTGTTGATCCTGTTCGGCCTCAACGCCGTCGACGAACTCGACCGAACCGCCTTCGCCGTTCTGAGCCCGGAGATCCGCCACGAGTTCGGCCTGGGATTCACCGGCCTGCTCACATTCATAGCGCTCGTGTTGGCCGGGGCCCTCGCTCTGCAGGTACCGATCGCCGGGATGGCCGACCGCTACCCCCGGATTCGAATAGCCATGATCGGGGCCACCGCTTGGGCGATGTTTTCGTTCATGACCGGGTTGGCGGGCACGATCGTGGTACTCGGCATCGCCCGGGCCGGTTCGGGGATCGGCAAGGCGGTCAACGACCCGACCCACAACTCGTTGCTGGCCGATTGGTTCGCTCCTTCCCAGAGGCCGAAGGTCTACAGCTTCCACCGTGGCGCCAACGCCCTGGGGGCGGCCACGGGCCCGTTGATCGCCGGTCTCCTGGCGTTCGAGTTCGGTTGGAGGGTGCCGTTCTTCGTGTTCGCGGTTCCCACCCTGATTCTGGTGGCGTTGGCATTTCGTCTGAAGGAACCGGTTCGCGGCGGTCAGGAACGACGCGTCGCCGGCGCCTCCGAGGAGGTCATCGCGACAGAAGAGGCCCCTCCTTCGTACGCCGAGGGGTGGCGCATGTGCTGGAAGATCGACTCGCTCCGGCGCATCTTCGTGGCCATGCCGTTCCTGGCGGCCTCGTTGATCGGGTTCGCCACGCTGGCATCGCTGCTCTACGACGAGGCCTACGGACTCGACGAGAGGGCGCGCGGGATCGTGGCCGCGGTCTCCGAACCGGGCCAGATCATCGGCCTGATCATCGGCGCCAAGGTCGCAACCTCTCTGGCCAAACGCGACCCGGGCCTCATCCTGGGATTCTTGGCTGTGGTGTCACTCATCACTGCCGGCCTGTCGGCGGTTTTCGCCGTGGTTCCGATCCTGGGAGTCGCGATCGCAGCCAACATCCTCATAGCCCTCTGCCTGGCCGTCGTGGGACCCGGAATTCTCGCCTCGTTGTCGCTGGCGATACCGCCGCGGGCCCGGTCGATGGGTTTCTCGATCGGGTCGCTGTGGGTTCTTCCGGGGTTGCTGGTCCTTCCCCTCATCGGATGGATTGCCGACACCTGGGGCATACGCCAGGGAATGCTGATGATGGTTCCTGTGTTCGTCATTGGCGGATTGATCCTTTCTTCGGCCGGCAGCCTCATCGGTTCCGACATCGAACAGGTTCGCAACACCGCCCGGGCCCGGGCCGAGGTGGTGAGAGAGCGTCGCGCCGGCCGGGCCAAGCTGTTGCTCTGCCGTGGGCTCGACGTCGGATACGACGGCAACCGAGTGCTCCACAACGTCGATTTCGAGATCGACTCGGGCGATGTGGTGGCCCTTCTCGGCACCAACGGCGCTGGTAAGTCCACCCTGCTACGGGCGATTTCGGGTGTCGTGGAGGCCGACAACGGAGCGGTCATTTTCGACGGCCGAGACATCACCCACGCGCCACCCAACGAGATTGCCCAGCGCGGGATCGTGCAGGTTCCCGGAGGCGCCGGGGTCTTCCCGGGTCTCACCGTATCGGAGAATCTCGAGGCGGCCGGATGGGTCCATCGAGGGGACTCCGCCGAGATCGCCGCGACCCGTTCCGAGGTACTTGATCTGTTCCCCGAACTGGCGCCCCGGCTCCACTCGCCGGCTGCCGACCTCTCTGGCGGGCAGCAGCAGATGCTCGCACTCGGGATGGCTCATCTGATGCGCCCCACGTTGTTGATGATCGATGAGTTGTCGTTGGGTTTGGCGCCGATAGTCGTCGAGCGACTCCTCGAGATGGTCAGATCAATCGCCGCTTCGGGCGTCACGGTGATACTGGTGGAGCAGTCGGTCAACGTGGCCCTCGAACTGGCCGACACCGCCTATTTCATGGAACGCGGCCGAATCAAGTTTCATGGCCCGACCACCGAACTACTCGAGCGACACGATCTTCTCCGTTCGGTGTTCCTGGGAGACGCCACCGAGCCTTTCGGCAACTCTCCGGTCGAAAACCGTGCCCCCGCCTCCCGGCCCGCCGGGATCCCTGCGTTGGCGGTCAACGGGTTGAGCAGGAGCTTCGGGGGCATCGAAGCGGTTTCGAATGTGAGTTTCACGGTGGACGATGGCGAGATCCTGGGGTTCATCGGACCGAACGGCGCCGGCAAGACAACCCTTTTCGACCTGATGGGCGGATCCACCACCACCGATGACGGGCGGGTGGAGATGGCCGGCCGCGACATAAGCGGAGCTCCGGCCTCCGCCCGGGCCCTCGCGGGCCTCGGCCGTTCTTTCCAGGACGCCAAGCTGTTTCCGTCTCTCAGCGTTGAGGAGACCCTCGCCGTGGCCCTCGAGCGCTGGGTCGACTCGCGCAGCGTCGTCGCCGCGGCCCTTCACCTCCCGGCCGCCTTCGACAGCGAGACCCGCGTACGCGAACGAGTAGATGAACTCATCGAACTCATGGGGCTCCATGAGTACCGCAAGAGCCTGATCCGGGAGTTGTCGACCGGCAGCCGCCGCATGGTCGACCTCGCCTGCGTGGTGGCCCACCGGCCGACAGTGGTGCTGCTTGATGAGCCATCGAGTGGTATCGCGCAACGCGAGGTCGAGGCGCTTGGCCCCGTGCTCGAACGAATGCGCACCGAAATGGGGTCGGCCCTGCTGATCATCGAACACGACATGAACCTCATCAGCTCGATCGCCGATCGCATCATCGCCATGGACCAAGGTGCGATCATTTCCGAGGGAACCCCGGATCATGTACTTTCTGACCCGGTGGTGGTGGCGTCGTATCTGGGCTCCGACAGCGCAGCCATCGGTCGGTCGGGCACGCGCCAACCATCCTTCGGCCCCTCCCCCAACTGACAATCCCAACACATCCAGCCAGACGAGAAGGCAGACATGCAGCCAGCATCATCGGATCACTCAGCAGGAAACCGCTCGGTGGCTTTGCGGAGATACGGACCCGTCGCCGCCATTGCGGTGATCGTCGTCGTCGGTCTGGTGGTCGTCCTGTCGTCGGGAGGAGACGGGGCCACCACCACCACCGAGTCCCCGACGTCGTCCTCAACATCGCCTGCCACCACCGCACAGCCCGGTGTATCCACCACCACGCCCACCACCACGGCCGCCCGGCCCGAAACGACCGCGGCTCCCGGGCCGGTCAGCCCACTGCCCGATGGCGTGATGAACTTCCAGACCGCCCAAGACCTCGGGATCAGCGTCGACTTCGGCGCCCGCTGCGACACCACGACCGGCCGCGTAAAGTCATCCGATTTCTTTGCTCCCCCTTGTTGGCAACCATTCACCGGCGACAACGGCGGGGCCACCGCGCCGGGTGTCACAGCCGACGAGATAACCATCGTTTGGTGGCTGGCGCAGGATTCGGATCCGATCCTGAGTTACATCACCTCGGCGATCCTCAACGACGACACCAACGCCGATTACGAGGACACGATGCGGGGCCTACTCCCCTACTACGAGACCTACTACGAGACCTACGGCCGCAAGGTGAAGCTGGTGGTGGTCGAGGGATCCGGCACCATCATCGACGATATTTCCGCGCGAGCCGACGCTGTGAAGATCGCCGAGGACATCAAGCCGTTCATGGTGTGGGGCGGCCCTAGCCTCACCAACGCCTTCGCCGACGAACTGCATGCCCGCGGCATCCCGTGCATCGCCTGCGGGCCCGGCCAACCACAGGACTACTACGAGAAATTCGATCCTCTCGCCTATCAGATCAGCAAAGGCCCCGAGCAGCTCAATCTCCTCGTCGCCGAGTACATGGGCAAGAGGCTCGCCGGTGACCCGGCCATCCACGCAGGCGACGAATCGATGCGTTCCAAGACCAGGGTGTTCGGCCGGATATGGATCGAATCCAGTCAGGCATCGGCCGACAACAACGCCCAGTTCGAGGCCGCTCTGGCCGATTACGGCGTAGAGATCTCCGAGTCGCAGTCCTATGTCCTCAATCCGGCCACCATCCAGGAGTCGGCATCCAGCATCATCACCCGATTGAAGGCCGCCGGCGTCACATCGGTCATCATCAACGGCGATCCGATCGCCCCGCGGGAATTCACTCTCGAGGCCACTGCCCAGAAGTACTTCCCGGAATGGATCGTCACCGGATCGGTTCTGATCGACACCGCTGCGTTCTCCAGAACCTACGACCAGCAGCAATGGGCCCACGCCTTCGGAATCTCCAACCTGTCGGCACGTGTGTCGAGCAAGGAAGCCGGGGCATTCGCCAAGTACCGTTGGTTCAACGGCGAGGACCCAGCCGCCAATGACAGCATCGGTGTGATCGACCCCACCCCGGGATTGTTCTACGCCGCTCTGTCCGCAGTGGGCCCAGATCTCACCGCCGAGCACTTCCGCGATGCGCTGTTCGGGAATCCTCCCACCGTCTCGGCGCTGACCGCGCCGTCCATATCGTTCGGTACCCAGGGACGCTGGCCAGCCGACATCGAACCCGACTATTTCGGGGTCGACGACATCGCCGAGATCTGGTGGGATCCCGATGCCACAGGTCCCGACGAGACCGGCAAGGAGGGCACCGGTCTCTGGCGGTTCGTCAACGGAGGGCAGCGCTACCTGTTCGGCGAGATTCCTGATGGGGCTCCCGCGGCATTCGACCCCGACGGCACGGTGACCATCTACGACACCCGTCCGGCGGCGGAGGCCACACCCACCTATGAGCCGCTGCCCGCGGCCGGCTGAGCCCGGAATCGGGCACACTGACCTCCATGTTCCCCGGATCGTCATTCATCAAGTCAGGCGCGGTTGTCGCGTTCACCGCGCTGCTGGCTGCTGCCTGCTCCGGAGGCTCTGCGACATCGGCGGCACCGTCATCGACCACCAGCACGACCACCACCGCAGTCCCCACCTCGACCACTGCGCTGCCGTCAACCACCACAACAACAGCCACGACCACAACCACGACTGCAGCGCCGGTCGTGGTCGTCGATGCCGCCGACTTCGGCCCCTATGAGGTGGGGCGCACCACCATCTCCCTGGTCGACGACACGCGCGAGGGCCGCACGCTTCCAGTCGACGTCTGGTATCCCGTCGACCAGGGAATCTCCGCGGAGGCGTCGGTCTACTCGTTCGCTCCGACCATCGAGTACGCCTCCGAGCACGCCCTCGACGGGCCTCCGATGTCTGCTGACGGCCCGTTCCCGCTCATTGTCTACAGCCACGGCAACAATGGCCTCCGCTGGGTGAGCGCTTTTCTCACCGAGCGGCTCGCCAGCCACGGTTTCATCGTTGTGGCCCCCGACCATGTCGGCAACACCCTGATCGACGCGTTCTTCGGGAACGCCGATCCCGCGGACGTGGTCGAGTCCAACCGACTGGCCGACATCGATTTCGTTCTGTCATCGGTTCTCGATGGTTCCGGTAGCCAGTTTCTGGCCGACATGTCGGAATCCGTCGACGTCGACAACATCGGCATGGTTGGCCACTCGCTGGGAGGCTGGACCGAATTCAATGTTGCCGGCGATACCCCCGAGTCACCCGCCGACCCTCGGGTGAAGGCGATCGTGGGTTTGGCTGCGTTCACCGAGTCGATCCCGGATGAGACCCTGAGAAGCATCCATGTGCCCACCCTGTTGGTCGGCGGAACGCTCGACGTAACCGTCGACATCTCCGCGAACATCGATCGGCCCTTCGCCGAGATTCCCGGCAGACCCCTTTACAGGGTCGACATCAAGGGCGCCGGGCATCAGTCATTCAGCGATGTCTGTCTCTATCAGCGGCTGTTGCCGACGATCCAGGGGATGCCACAGATCGTCATCGATGCCATCGACTCCTACGCCGTCGAGGGATGCACCGATATCCACCTCGACTGGGTCGAAGCCCAGCGAATCACCGACACCTACACCATCGGCTTCTTCATCGATCAACTCACCGACCGGGTCGACGCATCCCCAATCTTCGAGCCGGGTTTCGCGGAGAGCTTCCCGGCGGCGACCTTCGCCGCCGCCGGTAGCTGACTCAGACGCCTCTCACGACCGGTCGCGAAGTTCGCGCCTGAGGATCTTTCCCGACGCACTCTTGGGTATCGATTCCACGATCTCGAGCGCTCTCACCTGCTTGTAACTGACGAGGTGTTCGGCCACCAGCTCCTGAATGCTTTCCAGTGTCGGGGTCTGGCCCGCGGCGGCTACCACGAACGCCTTGGGAATCTCACCGGCCTCTTCGTCGGGGATGCCGATGACCGCGACATCGGCCACAGCCGGGTGGGTCACCACCAGCGCCTCGAGCTCGGCGGGTGGCACCTGGAAACCCTTGTACTTGATGAGTTCCTTGATGCGATCGACGATCGACACGTGATCGTGTTCATCGATGACGGCGACGTCGCCAGTGTGGAGCCAGCCCTCGGAATCGATGGTCTCGGCCGTGGCTTCGGGATTGTTGAGGTATCCCTTCATCACTTGGGGACCTCGCACCCATAGTTCGCCGCGCTCGCCAACGGGAAGGTCGTTCCCGGTCTCGGGGTCGATGATCCGGATCTCTGTGTTGGACAGGGTCACACCGCTGGTTCCGGGCCGGTAACCCCCGGGCGGCGTGGCGTGGGTGACGGGGCTGAGCTCGGTCATGCCATAGCCCTGCACGACCGGGCAGCCGATACGCGCCGAGGCCTCGGCGGCAAGGTCGGCACCCAGCGGTGCAGCTCCCGAGAAGACTTCTCGAATCGACGAGATGTCGTATTCGTCGACCAACGGTGAGCGGGCCAAACCGAGCACCATCGGCGGCACCGCGAAGAAGCGGGTGACCCCGAATCGCTGGATCAGCTCGAGGGCCTGCTTCATGTCGAATCGTGGCATGGTGATCACGCTCACGCCATGGGCCAGCAGACCGTTCATCAGCACCTGCATCCCGTAAATGCGGAAGAACGGAAGGGCAGCCAGGGCGACCTCATCTGATCCGTAGACAAGTGCATGTTCCATCTGGCAGATGTTGGCCACGAGGTTGCGGTGGGTGAGCATCACGCCCTTGGGCAGTCCGGTGGTGCCGGATGAGTAGGGCAGCACCATGACATGGTCGTGTACGTCGACATCGACCTGCTCGATCGGATCCCCCATGAGGTCGTCGAGTGTGACCAATCCCTCTCCGCCACCGATCACCACGACCTCGGTGACGTTGGTGCCTTCGATTGCCGCCAACGCGGTGTCGTGGAACATCGGCACCGTGATGAGGATCGAAGCACCGGCATCCTGCAGCTGGAATCGCACCTCATCGGCGCCATACGTGGGATTGATGGTGGTGACGGTCCCGCCGGCCACCGCGGCCCCGTGGAACACCACTGCGTACTCGGGAATGTTGGGCGCCATCACCGCCAGCGTCACCCCGTCGCCGAAGCCGCGGGCCCGAAGGCCACCGGC
>JAJRXJ010000200.1 GCA_024276355.1 Actinomycetes bacterium
CAGGCGTGACGAATGCAAACTTGGTCACACGAGTCGCCTCGGGAATCGTGTGCCACTTGAAGAATGAGAAGATGGGCCCCCAGTCCACACACCGGTTGCCCCACCAGTGCCCGGCACCGGGCTGTTCGTAGTACGAAAAATCGCGGTGAAACTCGGCCAGTTTCGTGCGCATGGTGCGGGCTTGGGCGACCGGGACATTGTCGTCGGCGTCGCCATGGAGGATGTAGACGCCGCTCTGCTTGAGGTTTTCGATCAGGCTCAAGGTGTCACTCGAGGCGACCGCCCGGCGCATGATGCTTTCGACACTCGAACTGTCGTCAAAGTCGCGTGCGCCGGTGTATGACCAGAAACTGACCCACCCGGCGCTCGGGGCGATGGCTGCGAAACGATCCGGGAACAGCACGCCGACATTCCAGGTCCCGTGCCCGCCCATGCTGTGCCCGGTGAGGTAGACTCGGGCCGGGTCGGGTTCGAGGCTCGCGGTCGCCAGGTCGAGCACTTCCATCGCGTCAAGCCTGCCCCAGTCCTCCCAGTCGAACCCGAACGGGCGGCGGTTGGTCGGCGCGACGATCGTTGCCCAGTCTTTGGGCGCATACGCCGCCGCCTGACCCCGGGCTTCGACGCTTGCGCCGTGGAGGGTCAGGACCAGGGCCGGGTTTTCGATGGGTTTGGACGGAGGGACGACCGTGTAGTACTGCACGGAGCCATCGATATCGCTGATGAATGTGCGGTCGTGGCGTTCGGTTTTGCTCTTGACACGAACGCTGATGGTTCTCTCGCCCGCGACGGTTAGCCCCTCGGCTTCGAGGGCGATTGCGTACCGCACCTCGGAACCATCCACAAGCACCGGGGCGGGCAGTTTCAGCGGAAGTTTGCGCACCGACAGCGGCGCAAGGTCGAACGAAGCGTGCGCGACCAGGTCCTCGGGCGCATTGATATCGGCCTGCTGTGTGCGCACAAGCACGGTCGTCCATTCCGGCGAGGCATTGACTGCAACCACCCCGACCGGGCCGGGGGATGGCGTGACATCGATCAGGTCCGGGCGGGTGTCGTCGGCACCGAGAAAGAAGACTTCCGCGGGCGGCTGAGAAAACCCGACCCGCAGCCGCCCGCGCCCGACACGGAACAACAACTCGTTGACACCTTCCCGGAGCAGGATCGGGACACGCACGAACCCGTAGTGATACGGGTCGCCCGCCCGCGGCTGGCCATTGACACGGACCGTCGAATGCCCGGCGGCTTCGAGCATGACGACGCGCCGAGCCTCGGACTCGACGGTCACCAGGGCGTAGCCATTGCGCAGGGCGGGGTGGTTCAGGTTGCCCTTGTCGTCGAAGCTGGTGCGTTGCCACCGGACGACTTTGCCGTCGGGGCGGGTCACCTCGTCGCCTTCTTCCGGGGTTTTCCAAGTGCCCACGACCCAGGCGTGTTCGACCGGATCGGTCCAGACGGGCGATCGCCCGGCCTTGCGCCCCGGGGCGATGACCAGCGCATCGGTCACGACAGGGACCGGCTCGGCCTTTGCAGCGGGAAGCGCGAGCAGACAGGACAGGACGGCGAGCATGAACAGGCGGGTCATGGTTTTCTCCGTGTCCGAAAAAAAGGCCCGCGCGGGCGGGCCTTTGGGTGAGGGTTCATGGTTCACTTACTCGACATCTTTGCCTTCGATGACATCCTCGAGCGGAGGCGCGTCATGGGGCGGGTCGATCCCGGTGGCCATTTTCTTGAAGTAGGCGTGATAGGCCTTCATGGCCTGAGCGCCGAAAATGAGCATGATCGGAATATTGGCAATGAGCATGACCCCGAGTCCGAGGGTGGTCCACATATTAAGTTCAGTGTCGCTGCCGATAATTGCGAACTTACGACCAGACTCGTCGGTCAGGAGCGGGGTGGCCGCGATACAAGTACCCAGGATAAGCACACAATAGAGAAGTTTGTAGAACAGAATCACTGATGCGACTTTCTTTGCTCCAAGCCCACCGAAGAGATAAAAGACTCCCTGCTCCCCGTAGTACGACCATGAGATCATCGTGGAGATGGCAAACAACCAGACCGCAACAGTCACGAGCCATTTTCCCAGTCCCGGAGTGGTTCTGTCAAAGGCCTTGCCGGTCAGAGACGCACCCTTGTATTCAAAGAAGAATCCTTCCGAAGACGGTGTCGGGCGAGCCTGAGCGTACACCGTCGCCCAGTTGACCAGGTACCCTGATTGTTCGTCGCCTTCGATCGAACCGCGAATCTTGTTGAGCGTATTGCCCGTCTGCTCGTTGTCCCCACCATTGAAAATCATGAACACGCCGTCGATTCCACCTTCGGTCTGATCAAGCGTGGATTGGGCGATGGTCCACCCGAGCAAGGCCGAGTCTTTCTCGTCTGCTTTCTGATTCCCATTCTCATCGACGGCTGCGATGAACGCCAGGGTGGTCAGGTCTGCGGGAACATCCGGACCACGGTTCCAGATACCACTGGAAAGAATCACCAGAGAGGTAATGGTACAGACGACGAGCGTATCGATGAACGGTTCGAGCCCGGCCACGATGCCCTCGCGGACGGGTTCGTCGGTCTTGGCGGCCGAATGTGCGATCGGGCTCGAGCCCTGCCCGGCTTCGGACGAAAACAGTGCTCGCTGAATACCCCACATCGCGGCGTATCCGAATGTTCCACCCATAAAGGCGCCCAGCGGGCTCGGAGATTCGATCCCCAGTCCGCTCTTGACGATAAGAGCAATCATCGCGGGCAACTCTCCGAAGTTGAGTGCCAGGACATAACCGGCAGCCGCGAGATACATGAAGCACATCACCGGAACGATCTTGCCGGCCACCGAGCCGATGCGTTTGATCCCGCCGATGATCACCAGTCCGACGACCACTGAAAGGATGATGCCGGTGGCAACCTGCGGGACTCCGAAATAGGTCTTGGTGATATCCGCGACATTCCACGCCTGGAACATGTTGCCGCCGGTAAACGCCGAGATCAGCAGCGTAATCACGAAGATACCACCGATGATCGAGCCGATCGGTCCGAGTCCCCACTTGGCGAACCCCTTCTTGACGACGAACATGGGCCCGCCATGGGGGTTGTCGGGGTCGTCGGTGTTTCGGTAGAGCATGGACTGGGTGACTTCGGTCATTTTCAGGGCCATGCCCAGGATGCCGATGATCCACATCCAGAAGATGGCTCCGGGTCCGCCGAGGGCGACCGCCAGGGCGACGCCGGCGATGTTACCGAGCCCGACGGTGGCCGAGAGTGCGGCCGAGAGTGCCTGGAAGTGGTTGATGGCTCCGGGGTCGTTCTTGTCGTCATACTTGCCTCGGACGACGGCGACGCCGTGGGTGAGCGCTCGGAACTGTCCGAACCCGGACCAGATCGTGAACAGCAGCCCGGTAAAGAGCAAGGCGTAGATGGTGTATTGTGAAAAGAGGTACCCGTTGAGGGTTTCGATGAAGTGATTGAGATTATCCATGGATGCGTGAACTCCAAAGCGGCCAGCGATCGCCTCCGGGTCGGGGCGGGAGAACAATCATCGCGGATCGGGCGCGCTTTTGCAACCCGGCGGAGGAAAGTCTCGAATGTGGACGGCTCAGCAGATGGTTTCGATGCTCATCACCGGCCTTGACCGGGCGGAATCGGCCCTGGCTGCCGAGCAGTCGCCGCTGGGTCTGGATGCTTTGCACGAGACCGAACTGCACCCGATTCTCGCCGACGGGATTGCCGCCTCGGGGCTGACGGCTCTGCGGGAGGTTCCGTATCCGGGGGCCTATCGCCGGGGGCCTTTGCCGCGTGAGCGGGAAAAATGCGACCTTGTTGTGCTTCCCGAGGGCTCTGCCGGACTGCTCGACCCGCTGTCACTGATGCGGGCCGCCGAGGTACGGGCGGCGACGCTCTTTGCCGGGGTCACCGAGCCGCTGCCCGCCGGGACGGCTCCCGAGGATGCGTTCTGGCTCGAGGTCAAGGTGGTGGCTCAGTACGCGTTCGTCGAGGGTGTGCCCGGGCCCAACGGGGCGTATGCCAGTCAACTGACGCGCGGGCCGCGGGCGGACCTGGCCAAGCTTGCCCGCGAGCCGATGATCGACGCCGGCGGGGTGGCGATCGTGCTCTTTGGGGCCGAGGCGGCGGGGATCAGACATGACTTCGGCGTGATGTTCTCGGCCATGCTCGACCGCGACCTGCCCGTCTCATCACCGGCCATCGAGGTCATGGACATGGCCGACCGGGTCGGCAACGCGGCGGTGGGCGTGTGCGTCGTTCCGTTGCGGGCGGCCCGGGATTCGAGCGGTCCGGGCCCACCTGGAGCGGGCGGAACCCCTGGCCGTTTTTGATCGGGCGGCGTGGTTGCCGGGCTGCGCGGCCACGACGGAGAAGAGGTACGCACAGGTGCACAGGGGCGCAGAGGCCGCTGATTTTTTGAGCGG
>JAJRXJ010000201.1 GCA_024276355.1 Actinomycetes bacterium
CCGCTCTGCCATCCCTCCGTAGACAACGCTATCGGCTGGGATTCACTGTTGACCACGCCCCTGCTACTCGCCGGTGGCGACCTCAATGCGGTCCTGGTTCCAATCGTGGGCCGCGTTCAGCGCCTTGTCGGCACTGTCGATCAGGGCGGCCACATCGAAGGCGTGGGCCGGATAGCAGGCCACACCGGCCCACATGGTCAGATCGGAATTGGCCTCGGCTAGATCTCTGCGGAGGCGCTCCATGGTCCAGATGGCGCCGTTCTCCGGCGTGTCCTCCAGCACCACCCCGAAGCGTCCGTCACGCAGCCGGGTGGCGGTGTCGGATTCTCGCAGGGTGCGGCGCAGCGCGGCAGCCACCTCTATCGGATCGGCAACCGGACGGTCGTCGCCGTCGCGCCCCTGACGAACGTCGATCAAAGCGATGGCCACTGGTCGCAGATGGCGGCGGGCGGCGGCGATTCGGCTGTCGAGCGACACCAGGAAATAGTCGTGGTTGAACAGGCCGGTGAGCTGATCGGTGAGTCCGGCACCGGTGGAGGCGCCCTCACCCAACACGATCGGGTTGGATGACGCCTGCCCGGATCGGCGCTCGGCGTCGCTGAGCTGCGACGACAGGCTGGTGACCGCCTGCTCGGCTGCCATCCGGTTCTGAACCTGGGTGGCCACGGCCTTTTCGAGTTGGCGGATCTGTTCGTTCATGGAGGCCACTCGCTGATCCAGAGCGTCGGCTTCACCGCGGCTGCGTCGAGCCATTGCGCCAAGCCCGGCGATCGAGCCGATGGTGACGGCGAAGAACTTCTTGTGGCCAGTGAGTGCGCCGAGAACTCCGGCCGCCACACCCGCGGCTCCGATTCCGGTGGCAATATCGATGCGCTTGTCAATCATCGGGCCTCCATCGGACACACAGAGTGAAAAGTGATGCTCCGGATGCAAGCATCCCACGATCACCCACGAGAATCTTCATATGTAGGCCCGGATCTTTTCGCTCGAGATCTGAACATCGCCGGTGGGGGAGTCGACAGCACCGTTCGGAGCCGCTGCAGATAGCGACGGCGCGGGATCTCGGTGATCCCCATCGATGCCAGGTGATCCGTTTTCCACTGAACATCGATGAGCCGATCGCCACTGTCGGCGGCGAGTCCCCGTGCCAGTCCGATGAGCGCGGCCTTTGAACCGTTGGTTTCGTTGTGGAACATCGACTCGCCGGCGAACAGGCCGCCGATCGCCAGACCGTAGAGCCCGCCCGCGAGCCGTCCGTCGAGCCAAGCTTCGACGCTGTGGCACCAGCCGAGCCGGTGGAGCTCCGTGTAGGCGGCTTTGATTCGACCATCGATCCAGCCGTGGGGTCGCGCGGGATCGGCACAACGGTCGATCACCTGCTCGAACGCGGTATCGACCCTGATCTCGAAACGGGGAAGCACCCGTCTCATCGACCGGCTCATGTGGACGGTGGCCGGCTCGAGCACGCCCCGTGGTTCGGGCGACCACCATCCGATTCGGCCGCCGGCCTCGACCGGCATCGGGAACAGGCCGTTGGAGTAGGCAGCCAGGATCGTGTCGGGACTGAGATCATCGTCGAGCGCCATCAGCACCCGGCAATGGTAGACATGGGCCACAGGTAGATTGGCCCCATGGCGAGCACACCGCTGGTTGCGTGGATGAATCCCCTGCCGATCGAGCTCGCGCCCGCGCTGTCAACAAGGCGCAAATCGGTGGCGTCGAAGGCCTCGGGTCGGGTTCTCGACCTCGGGGGCTGGAGCGACCACCTCACCAAGTATCGACTCGGGGCGGAGGTCGACGAGGTGATGCTGCTGGTCCGCCGCGGCGAGCTGCGTGGAGGCGACGCCGACAACGACCCCAGGGGAATCACCAGGGTCGATGCCGGTTTCGATTCCCTGGTCGAGTTGAAGGCCGGGCCGTTCGACACCATCGTGTCGCTTATTCGCACTCCTTTGATCTCCGACTTCGGTCGTTTCGTCGAAACCGTTGATCGACTCTTGGCCCCCGGTGGCCACCTGATGCTTCTGGAACCGGTGCGCCGGACCGGCCGACTCGGGAGGGTGCTCACCATGAGCGGCGCGATAGCGCGAGCTTCCGGCGGACTTCATCTCGACCGTGATATTCCCGCTGATCTGCGAAAGGCCGGTCTGACGGTGATTGATCTCGAACGGTTCGAGGTGCCCACCGTGTCGGCGCCTCTACGGCCGTTCATCGAGGCAACAGCCCGAAGGTTCAGCTCTGCTCAATCGTGACGGAGTTGATGGTGACCGTGCGTGACGGGGCACCGCCGAGCCCGCTGGTGGGGTCGGGTACATGAAGCCCGATGATGTCCTGCAGAACCGAGAGACCCGAATCGTCGGTCTTCCCGAACACCACGTAGGTACCCTGTCCGTCGAGGGCGGCGGCGTTGGGACCGGTGGTGAAGAAGAACTGGGCCGAAGACGAGTTGGGACCGGCGGAGCGGGCCATCACCAGTTCGCCGGGGGAGTAGCTGTAGGGGCCGACGAGTTGGCCGGTGGCCGAGTCGGTGGTGAAGGCGGGCTCATCGGTGATCCGATAGCCCGGTCCTGGGTCGGACGCCGACTCAGTGTGGGGTGCCCCGCCCTGGATGATGTCGATCGACGGATCAGACCGGAAGATCGTGGTGTTGTCGTAGTAACCCCAACGGGCGAGGGTGACGAAGTTGTTGACGGTGCCGGGAGTTGTCGAAGCGTCGAGCTTCACTCGGATTTCGCCCTCGGAGGTGTCGAAGACCGCGGTGTAGGAGGCGGTGGGGTCGATGCACAGCGGCGGCGGTTCGGAGAAGTCGATGGTGCGGGTGGATGAGCCGTCTTCGGCAGGGCATTCACCGGTGCCATAGACAAAGGCAGCAGGTTCGGTGGTGGTCGGAGCGGCCGTCGATCCGGTTGCGGCCAAGGTGGTCGTGGTTGTGGCGACGCTCGTTGCGGAGTCGTTGTTGCTGTTTCCGGTGAACACGTTGAGCCCAACGATCATCACGACGACCACGGCGGTGATCGAGCCGTAGGTGATGATTCTGCTCCGGGTGCGCTGAACGCGTGCGGCCGCTTCGGCGGCAGCAATCTTCGCGGCTCTGTTGGCTTTCTGACGCTCTCGCTTGTTGGTGGTCACGAGGGAAGACGATAGCGAACGATCCGGTGGGGATGGTAGGCGGGCCGTGGAAGGAGCGTCAGCCCGCTGAACTCGTGACCGTGACCGATCGAATTCGTATCGCGTTGTCGAGCCAGGCAACGAGATCGGTGGCGCTGGTCAGAACTGCGGCCTGGTCCTCGACGATCGAGGTGACCACGTCCAGTCCGGAAGTGACCGTGCCGATAACCGGGTTCACGGGGTTGGATGCCAACGCGTCGGCCACCGCCTGGGTGGTGACAATTGCGAATCGAGTGTTGATGGTGCGTGATTGGTCGGCAGCCATCACGACCGATCCGACTTGATACGGAGAGTCGGATCCGTCGGGAGCTACCGCTGAGGTTGCCTGAACGGCGAACCCGGGGTCGATTGACCCGGCGTCGCCCGTGACGGCCGGACCGTCGATGGCGCTGGTGAATATGGGCAGCCCCTCGAAATACCGGTAGTTGGCCATGACGACGAAAAGGTTGGCGGCTTCGGTGTCGAGAGAGGGGTCGATGGAAAGCACCACCGTCCCCATGTCGGTGACCACCTCGGCGGTGTAGTTCAGCGCCGGGTCGATGCACATCGGTGGTGGTCCGCCGAACGAGGTGGCTCGCTGTTCGGTGCCGTCGAAGGCCGGGCAGGGAACAGGGGCGGCGACGGTGGCGGCCGGGTCGACGAACGGTGGAATCGTGGTGGTGGTGACCGGCAGCGTGGAGGTGACGGTGGACGAGGAGGTGCTTCCACCGGTGAACACGGTGATGAGCCCAGCGGCCAAGGGGAGGATCATCATCATCGCCAACACTGCGGCAACGATGGCCTTGGTGCGTTGCTTGCGCCGACGCTGGCGGCCTCCGGCCCGGTCGGCGGCCCGTTCGGCCTGTACGCGGGCTGTGCGTTGCTTTCGGATCTCTCGCTTGCTGACCACGCCGTGACGCTACCGGCCGGGCCGGCCTCTCAGTTGGCGGTCGTGGGGGCCGATGGATGAGTGAATGCCCAAAGATCCATCAACTCATGCGGGTCCCACCGCTGATGAACTCCGGGCGGTGGTCGATCGCCACGCGGCCGCCGTCTACAGGGTCGCGCTCTCAATCGTCCACGACGCCGGTCTGGCCGACGACGTCGTCCAGGAAACGATGATCAAGGCCTGGAGAAGCTCGCCGGTCGCCCCGGGGGAGTTGATACCCCGCAGTTGGTTGCTGAAGGTGGCCCACAACTCGGCCATATCCTTGCTGCGCAGCCGCCGTGAGGATCTGCGCGGCCCCGACACCCTGCCAGAGTCACCAACCGAGATCGACACTGACCGCCGTGTCGAGGGCATGGCCCAGCTCGATGAACTTTGGGAAGCCATGCGTCATCTTGATCAGGACGCCCGGGTGCTCATTGCCTTGAAGGAGGTCGACGGTTTGTCCTACGAGGATATATCAGAGACGTTGGGCCTGCCGCTGCCAACCGTGAAGACCCGGCTGTTTCGCGCCCGCCGGCAGCTCAAGGACGCATTGAAGGAGTGGCGATGACCAGACATCCGTCCCGTCGCGTGCTGATCAGGTGGCTGGAGACCGGCGGTCCTGGCCGCGTCGACCGCCACATCGGCGATTGCGACCATTGCCAGGATCAGCTCGACACGCTCTCGCAGCTCGACGACTCGACCATCGAGGTACTGGTGGCGGCCACCGAGCCACCACCGGATCTGAAAGAGCGGGTGAGCGACGGGGTCGACAGTCGGTTGCGAGACGAAGCCGCGGCCGGTGCGTTCGCCGACCTGTTCGCCATCGGGTGGGACCTCCTGAGGTGTGTGATCGATCCTGATCCCGACATCCCTCACGTGCCATCAGCGGGCGCCGATGAAGATGATGGAGGACCACGATGATCAATCCTTGGATCTACGCCGCCGGTGCCATCGTCATCGGGCTCTTGTCGGGTGTGGTTGGTGCCGCGCTCGTGCGGCGGATCATTCTCAAGGGTCGCGAGGATCGACCGGAGATTCACGACGCCTCGAAGGCCACGTCGACGTTCATTTTCTTGTTCTTCGTGGCCATCGGTGTGGTTGTTGCCATCGGTTTCACCGACTCGACCAATCTCGAGCCGCTGCCGGCCGACATCCTCAGGAAGTCACCGAGGATTCTTGCGGCCGGATTGATCCTGATCGCCGGACGGGCGATCGCGTACGCGTTCGGGGGCGTGGTCAGCAGCGCCTTCGCGGGTTCGACTGCAAGGGTGAGGTCGCAGCTGTCGGCCTCGGGGCGTTTCGTCATCTACGCGGTGTCGGGTGTGTTGGCGTTGAGCCAACTGGGTGTCGACACCACCATCCTCACCATCATCGCCGCGGCCTTGATGTTCGGTGTGGCCGGAGCGTTCGCGCTGTTGGTCGGGCTCGGCGGCCGAACCCTCGGCGGTGAGCTGGCAGCGGGCCGTTACCTGCACCGCCTGGTGCAGGTCGGTGATCAAGTCGAGCTGGGCGAGATCTCGGGCACCATCGTGGTGATGCACCCGGCGTCGGTTGAGATAGCCGAGCCCGATGGCTCGCGGGTTCATGTTCCCAACACGATGTTGACCGAATCCGAGATGAGAGTTCGCCGAGACTGAGTCGAACGGACCAATCTCGATCGTTTCGCTGAAATCGCGCGACTTGTGGCCCGCTCATGCGTTGTATGGGTGTAGTCGCTGTGATGGAAAGGACAGTGGCAACCCCCGACTCCCCCGGGGTTGATGGTCACCAATCGGATTGGACTCCCGATAGGCAACAGTAAGCAACCGGAAGGCCACCCCGTCACGGGGTGGTCCTTCGGCTTTTTGTGGGGCTGTCAGGCCCCGCAGGCCTCGGTTCCGAGCACGAGGGGAACCCGGCCCGATCTGAACGAGTCGACGACCCCGTCGCGGATGGTGAAGATCACCCGGAACGAGGCGTCGTTGGGGTCGGTGGGAACGAAGATGAGGTCGATGCTGCCGTCGTCGTTGACCCGGCGGTCGAGTTTGTCGCCGAGGGACTCGACGATGCGTGCCTCCGGGGTGCCTATGCCGAGGCCCGATCGGGTGGTGATGGGTCCGGTGGTGATGTCGACTCGTTCGATGGTTCCCGAAGAGACAACGAAACTGATCCCCTTGGGAGCGTCGAGTGGTGTGACCCGGTAGCAGTCGCTCGGGGGTGAGCAGGGAATCATGGGTGTGGCCGCGGCGGCTTCGGCCTGCTTGACGGTGAGCCCGAAGGTGACCCGGTCGAGTCCGACGGTGGATACCGACGAATTGGAGCCCAGCGTGGGCTGCGCCTGCGTGGTGGTGGTCGTACCGGCACCGGCCTCGCTGGTGGATGTTGCCGAGTCGGCCACGGTGGTGGTGACGGTGGTCGACACCTCCGTTGGCGCAGCGCATTCGGTGGGGATTGTGGTGGTTGGGGGTGTTGTGGTCGGGGGAGTGGTGATGACCAATGCCGGCACGGTGGTGGATGAAACAGGCACAGTTGTGGTGGATGCGGTCGAACTGTTCGAATCGCCGCCGCGGGTGATTATGAACAGTGCCGCGCTCATGACGATGATGAGGGCGATGAGGACACTGGCCAGCTGTCGAAACGGCACGCAACGATCGTAGACGGTGTCGGTCGGCGGATTATGGCACCAACGCCTACACTTCAAGGTGTGCCGATGGTCACTCCGTGACCCTCTCGTGCCAGCGACACACATGTTTCGGAACCAGGGCTGCGGTATGTCCTTGTGCCGAAATGCTCGATGGATCGGGGGTGAGATGACAACGAGTGATGCGGGGCCCGAAGGTGAGTCGTCGTCGGCCCCCGCTGGGCTCGATCTGGGACTGACCCATGGACAGAGGGAGTTGTTCAACGAACTCGAATTGTTGATGGCCTTCAATACTCCGATCGACAGGTCCACAGCTGACCTGCCGGCGTTGCGTCGTTTCGCGGAGGCCGGCGAAGGTAGCGGCGATCTGATCGATCTCGTCCACAAATCAACGCAGGGATTGAGTGATCCCCAGCGCGACGCTCTTGCATGTCTGTTTCCCCGGCAGTTCAGCGCGGAGTCGGGCAATCTGACCGGTCGAAAGCGTCGGGCGGCCGGCAAGTTGGGAAAGCCCTACAACACTGCAAGGGCGCGGCGAGATGGTCAGCCAAACGATTTCGATCGCCTGTTGGCCGAAGTTGCCAGGGCGATCGATTCGTCGTCGGCCGGTTCACCGGTGTCAGGCGCGAGTACCCCGGAGACCGGTCGTGGTATCGGTTCGGGTCGTGGTTCGTTGTCGAGTTCATCGATGGTTGGCGCCGCGGCGGTCGTGGTTGTGGTCCTGGCTGTGGTCGGTCTTTTTCTGCTCAATGTCGAGAGCGGCAATGGCCAGCTGTCTGCCGGTGCCACCGATCCGACGTCACCCACCACGGCGGCTGCAACCTCTGTCGCGCCAACCACCGTCGCCCCGTCCTCGATCACCGATCCGGCGGCGCCGCACGAAGGTGTGGCCACGCCGTCGGCGGTCGGTCAGGCCGTGCTCGGCCGGATACCCGACTGCGACCGTCCCATCGGAGGGCCGCTGGTGCCCGCCGACGACAGTGTTTGGATAACCCAACCGATGATCGATGCCTACGAGGCAGCGGAGGCCGGCGGATTCGATCTGGCCTGCCCAAACGCCACCGCCCAGAGTTGGGGGGAGGCCTGGTACCAGACGATCGACGGTGCCGATGCGGGCCACGATGGAACGATTGTCGCGTGGGGAGGGCCGGGGTCATCCGAGGCCACCGACGACGGCCCCACGGCCGTTTTTCTTCCGCGCACGATGTGGCTCGCGTATTGGAATGCGGGGCTGAGCGACGGCAAGCTTTCTCAGTCATTGGCTGGTTTCCCCCTTGATTTCATGGTCGACAACGAGGGTCATTGGATCAGCCACATGTCCCACGGCGACCTGATCATCACCGAACAGTCCAATGTTTCGGGAAGATGGATCCCCAACCGGGCGGTGCCCGTGTGGGAGTCCCATGGTGGTATCCACGGCGACCTCGGGCTGCCGATGACCAACGTTGAATACGTCGATGGACTGGTCACTCAGACCTACGAGCGCGGCAAGGTGTTCGCCGATACCGACGGCTCCGTCGTGTCGGAGGTCTACGACCAGGCCACCATCGATGCCGCGGTGGCCGCGCTGCCCCGCACCGCCAACGGGATCCTGTCCACATACGACAGCACCGACTGGTTCATCGACGATGCCGGTGTTCGTCACTGGATTCCCAGCGGCCCGGATCACGACAATGGTGCGTTGTGGGAGTGCCTCGGTGGTCTCGACAACACCATTGCCGAGGGTCTCAACGGCTGGGTGATCGCGGCCTTCCCGCTGGGCGAGAATGCCACCTGCGACCCGTCCTGAACGTGGTGATTTCGGGCCGAACCGGCCTTTGATCACGTTTGATCACGTTTGATCACGGTATGGGGCTGCTTTCCCTTTCGTAGGGGCCCCGATTGTGCGATGGTCGACACGGACGTGGTTAGTGGTCGTTTCTCACTGCAGACACGACATCCCCACGATCTCGACACCGGTTTCAAAGAGCGGTGGCGGGTCCAAGGGGCGGGTTATTGGCGGTAGGGGCTGCGAGGCGGCGCAGCCCCGAACCCCTCCGATACTCTTTCTCGGTGCCGTCGGTCGGATCAGTTGCGTTGGTAGCAGCCCTGCTCGTTGCCTCCGGTTGCTCGGGCGGGGCGACCGGATCGACCGCTCCGGCGTCGAAGCCACCCGCGGCGACATCGTCGACTCTGCCGACGACAGCGCATGCACCGTCGCCGACCACCACCACGGTGCCGGCTCCCAAGTCGACCACCACCACGGTGCCGGCCCCCACCCCCACCGAATGCCTGGCGGCCGCGCCAATCTCGGGGCTCGTCGGCCAGATCGTCATCGCCACCGTCACCGAACCGGCCATCGTCAAGCTGGTCGACGTGGTGGTGGACGGAACCATCGGTGGAATCGTGCTTCTCGAGAACGCCGACTCCGGGGTTGGCGAGGCGCTGTTGCCGCTCTCGGAAGCCGGCATCACACCGATCATCGGAGTTGATGAGGAGGGGGGCGCCGTCCAACGGCTCGGCCCGGTCCTGGGGATTGCGCCATCGGCTCGCCGGTTGGGCAACGCCGGAAACATCGACAGCACGTTCTTCGCCGGTGCCAAGCGGGCCACCGGTGCGGCACATCTGGGGTTCAACATGGTGTTCGCGCCGGTGCTCGATGTCGGTCGGTCGGCCGGCACGAGATCGAGGGCGTATGGCGACGACCCAGAGACGGTCATCGAGGAGGGCTTGGCGTACGCGGCCGGTCTCGACGCCGGTGGCGTGGTTCCGGTGGCCAAGCACTTCCCGGGTCACGGGTCCACCGGTGCCGACTCTCATCTGGGTTTGCCGGTCACCAAGCCGATCGCTGATCTCGAGTCCTTCGATCTGTTGCCGTTCGCCGCTGCCGCGCAGAGCGAATCGGTGCCCGCGATCATGGTGGGTCATTTGGTGGTCCCCGACCTGACTGACGGCATGCCGGCGTCGTTGAGCCCCGCTGCGATCGACATGCTGCGAAGCGATTACGGCTTCGATGGTCTCGTGGTCACCGATGATCTGTCGATGGGGGCGCTGCGCAAGTGGACCATTCCCGAAGCCGCCGAGCTGGCCCTGCTGGCCGGCGACGATCTTCTGATAGCCGGCGGTTTGTCGGATTCTCTCGACACGGTCGAGCGGCTGGTCGACGCCGTCGATTCCGGACGGGTCGACCGGACCCGACTGGAAGACGCAGCCGCCAGGGTGTTGGCCGTCAAGGGTGTCGACCCCTGCCAAGCCTGGCCAACCTGATCCCCCTCGTATCGGCCCCCCACCTCGGATCTATGACCTCCGGGGCGCCGCTATCAGTCCCAGGCGGTCATAGAAGCCGGGGTTGAGTCGTGGGGCGCGCCTTTCGAGGACGAGCCCCGCTTCTGGTCGACCCGCGGTGAGAGCAACTGATCCAGCCAATGGAGTGCATCGGCGCGCTGTCGAGACCAAAGGACACAGGCGCGGTCGGCATCGACGAGGCCGACCTTTCGCAGCTCGGCTTTGCCGAACTTGCGATGGGATTCGGGCAGCTCAGTGCTGTCGGGAAGCCGACGCGCCGCTGATCTGAGCGCGGCTCCGACAAGCGTTGGGTATTCGCGGCACGCCCAGCGGGTGATGTCGGCTCCGAGCACAGCGTGATGTTCCTCGTCGACGGCAATTGAGGAGATCATCGCTCGGTGGGCGCGGCTCGTAGTCTCGGACCCGGCCCGTAGACGTTGGGCCGCGAATCCCTCCCCCACGACTCCATCGATGAACGATTCCAGTGCGAGGCGAGCCACCTCACCGGACCGGCCGAATGGTCGTGGGCTGGGGTGGGGGAAGGCTCCCTGGGGGACCGGTGATGGCGATTCGTGGTGGGTGGGCAAGTCACCACCGAGCCCGGCGGCGATGCGCTCGCAGACCTTGACGTGGCGCTCCTCTTCGCGCGCCGCCAGGCGACAACGCCTGACGAGGTCAGATGGGGCACCGACCCGCTTGAGTCGTTCGGCCAGATCCGAGAACGCGGTGACGGCCGCCGCTTCGTCGATCGCAGAGTCGTACCACAGATGGCCGGTGGTCGCCCCGTTGTTGGTGTGTGTCCGGCATCTTGGCGTGGATGGGCCTCGTCGGATGGGTCGACCGGCGATCCAACTGCCGATCACCAGATCTCTAAGCAGAAAGCTCGTGGCGATGTAGCCCAAGCTGGCGGAAAGCAGCGACCCTGGTGCCAACAAAATGGTGGAACGGTTGTCTTGCGCGGTGGCGAGAGCCCAGATCAACGCGGCGAAGGAGACGGCGAGACCGACAGCGATGAACGGCACCCACGTATCGAGGCGGCCGATGACGTCGCCGCCGCCGGTGCCTGTGTAGAGCTCAATCCGTGGACGGCCAAATCCCGACCCGATCGCGACGAGCGCGAATCCCACGGCTCCGAGCAGGGCGCGCCGGTCCGACCAGAATCTCGTCAGCAACAGGATCGCCGCGAATGAGAGCACCGCGACGAGCGTGAAGGTCCCCCCGACCCAGAGCGGCGCGCTGTCGAGCCTCGCTGCCCATCCGGTGATTGCGAACAAGAAGAACGCCGAGACTCCGATCCCCACGCGCAAACCGACTCGGCTCTCGTGAGGCCGATGACCGATGGTGTTGGTGGACTCCGGCATCAAGTCTCCGGTGAATCGCCTGCGAGACAGTACCACGAGCGACCCAAACAGATGCCCGCCCCACCTCCACCTCCTCCTCCACCTCCACCTCCACCTCGGATCTATGACCTCCGGGGCGCCACTATCAGTCCGACGTGGTCATAGAAGCCGGGTAGGGGGGTTTCGTGACCTCGCGGGCGCCGCTATCAGTCCCCCGAGGTCAGAAATGCGGGGTGTGCGGTTTTGAGTAGGCCGCCCGGGGCTCGAACCCGGCACCTTGGGATTAAAAGTCGCATCCGAGTCGTCTCATCTGGTATCTGACAGTCACGTTTCGGCTGGTCAGAGATGGTTTTCTGTCCGGCCAGTGTTAGGTGGTAGTGGTGCGTATCCTGAAGTTTCGCGGCAAATTCGCGGCAATTCTGGGTGTGCTGGGTACAGGACGCACGTGTCGAGAACTACGGCGAAGGACACCGGTGTGTCTCAGCGGGTGGGTTTGGGTGTTGCGGGCAATTCGTACATTCCGCTTTGGTCGGCAATCTTGATAATCCGGTCGAGTGATCCGCGGCGTTCCTTCGAGACCCGGTCGCGCTAGGCAAGAACGGCGACGAGTTTCACTCGACGGTGACGGCCCGGGCGCTCGAACGCGATCTTGGCAGATTCGAGCAGTTTCACCAATGTGGGCCGGCTGATGACCAACAGTTCCGCGGCCTCCTGGGTGGTGAGCCGCTGATGGACACGGGCGATCGTGACGGCCTGGGCGTCGGCCATCGCGCCCGCTCAGGGTGGTATGTGGTGCGGAGCCCATGTTCTCGAGCAGGGCTCTGAGTTCTCCGATCGGTTCTTCAGGAGGCAGAACGGTTCGCTCGATCGTTGCTGCCTTGGTCATGATTGTGTTCCTTCTACGATGCGTACGACACGCAAGTTCGGAAAAATCGCAAGCCTGGTCTGGGTGTGGAGTGGCCTCCTCTCGGGGGGCAACGGTGGCTCAATGCCGTTCACCGTGTCGTTGTTGCCCCCTAGTCCGCCGAACCATCAAGGCGGATCTTTGCTGGCGGTCCTTGCGTGGTCTGATGATTCGGTGTAGCAAGCGTGTGACGTATTTCACTAGTGGAGCGGGGTGTTGGCGGTGCGGAGATGGTTGACGGTTGTGGCGGTTGTGGGTTTGGTGTCGGCGGTGTTGTCGGCGGTGCCGGTGGCGGCGAAGTCGCCGGTTGCAGTTGGTGGGGGGGGGGTCGGCTGTTGATCCGTTGAGGGTTCCTGCGGGGTTGGTGCCGGTGGAGCCGGCGGGGCCTGATGTTGTGCCTGTTGATGGTGAGGGTTGGCGGTCGCGGGTGTCGGTGGAGGATGGGTTTGTGGCGGTGGTGCCGGGTCGGGGTTGGCCGGTGGTGTCGGTTTCGGGTTCAAGGTTGTCTTCGGGGGTGGTGTCGGCTGGTCCGGTGTCGGTGCGTGCTGTTGATGCGGCGGTTGGCGTTGAGGCGCGTGTTGATGTGTTGGGGCGGGGGTTGGCGTCGCAGGTTTCGCCGTTTGGTGCTGCTGCGGTGGTTGATTTGAGGTCTGTGGCGGTGGCTGGTGGTGTGGCGCCGGTGGTGTTGTCGTTGGATTTTTCGGATGTGTCTTTGGGTGGTGCTGGTGTTGAGGGTCGTTTGGCGGTGACTGCCCGGCGGGGTTGTGTGGTTCAGCGCCGTCGGGTTGGGGGTGGTGTCGATTCGGTGGTGCGTGATTCGTTGGAGTGCGGCGATCCGGTGGGTTTGGATGTGGTGTCGGTTGATCGGGTGGCGAAGACGGTGTCGGTGTTGGTTGATCCGAAGGTGGTGGCGGCCGAGTTTGTGAGGTTGGAGAGGGCCAGGGCGGTGTCGGGTCCGGTGGTGGCTGGGGTTGAGGAGCGTTCTGGTGTGGCGGCGGCTCGTGGTGTGGCTGTTGGTTTGCCGGTTCCGGTGGTGTCGAAGGCGCCGTGGCCTGCGGCGGGTGGAGTGTCTGGGCGTCCGGGTGGTGCTGCGGGTGGTGCGGGTGTGGTGTTGTCGGTGACTGGGTCGGCGGGGTTGTTGGTTTCGACGGGTCCGGTGGTGTTGTCGTTGTCGTCTTTGGCGGCTGGTGCGGGGGGTGATTATTCGGTTCCGCCGGTGGCGTCGTTGTCGTGGGCTGATGTTGGTTTGTTTACGGGTTCGGCTGAGACCTCTTATGTGGTTGATGTTGCGGGTGGTGCGGCTGGCCCAATACCGTCGGTGTCGTTGTCGTATTCGTCTGGGGCGGTTGATGGTTTGAACACTGCCGGGAACACCCAGGTTGGTCCGGTGGGTGCGGGCTGGTCGTTGGGTGTGGGTGGTTCGATCACGAGGATGTTCACGGGCACGGGTTGCTCGACGGGGATGTTGTGTGAGGGCCCGGGTGATTGGTATTCGTTGACGTTGAACGGCCGCGGGTCGCGTCTGGTGGCTGTGTCTGCGGGGTCGGATGAGTTTCGTTTGCAAGACGACCCGTTTTGGCGTGTGAAGCGCCGGTTTGATGCCCCTGCTGGCGGGTTTGATGCGCGTGGGGAGTGGTGGGAGGTCACGACGCCTGACGGGGTCGTGCACGAGTTTGGCCGTGACCCGGTTCGTGATTCTGTGGAGTATGGC
>JAJRXJ010000202.1 GCA_024276355.1 Actinomycetes bacterium
CCCCGATCCCACCACGCCACTCACATCGACTCCATGTTGGCTCAGGTAGACATCAACGAGCCGTTCCAGCCGACGCCTGAGAAGTTCGACCTGAGCGGCTGTCGCCCCCTTCTGCGGGCCGTATGTGGCGGCGGCATCCACGAAGCGGGTCTCGACGTCGCACGCCACCTCGATGTCGATGCCCTTGTAGCGGCTGAGCGGACCCATGGCCTTGAGCGCCCCGAGTCCGCCGTCGGTCGTGGCCGATCCACCGACCGCCACGATCACCCGCCGGGCACCGGCCGCCACCGCCTCCGCGAGGAGTTGCCCGGTGCCGAAGGTCGATGCCTCGAGCGGCTCGTTGCCGACCGCGCCACCCACCGATTCCAAGCCCGACGCCTTGGCCATCTCGATCACAGCCACCCCCCTGCTGAGACGCCAGGGAGCCTCCAACGGCTCACCGAGAGGCCCCCTCACGATGCTCGAACGGTTGGCCCCACCGAGCGCGTCGAGGGTCCCCTCGCCACCGTCGGCCATCGGCACTCGCAACACCTCGTGGCCCGCAGCCTCAACAGCCGAGGCGATGGATTCAGCAGCGTCAACCGACGACGCCGTTCCTCGGTACTTGTCCGGACAGGCCACAACCAACATCGCCTCATCGTCGCACAGCCAGGAGCCGCTGACGGTTAGCGTGACCGAAGTGGACCGACCTGTCGTTCTCGTGTCGAACCGTGGACCCCTCTCGTTCACGCGATCGGCCGACGGTCTTGTTGCCAGGAGGGGAGCCGGCGGGTTGGTGTCGGGCCTCGCCCCTCTGGTGGCCGGAACCGACACCACCTGGATCGCGGCGGCCCTCAGCGAAGGCGATCGGGTAGCCGCGGCCGAGGGGTTGATCGAGGCCGAGGACATGCGCGTACGAACACTCGCCATCGACCCAGCTGTCCTGCGAATGGCCTACGACACCATATGCAACTCCACCTTGTGGTTTCTCCACCACGGCCTCCACGACCTCAGCCGTCGCCCGGTGATCGATTCCGGATGGCACCACGCCTGGGAGGCCTACCGCTCCTACAACCACACATTCGCCGATGCCGTCGCCGAGGAGGCCCCCCGCAACGCCATCGTGCTGGTTCAGGACTACCACCTGACCCTTCTGGCGGCTCATCTTCGCGACCGCCGGCCCGACATCACCATCGTCCATTTCTCCCACACCCCGTTCGCCCCACCCATGCAGATGAGAGTGCTCCCCCACTACGCGGCCACCGAACTGCTCGAAGGGATGGCGGCCCACCACGCCTGCGGGTTCCACTCACAGCGATGGGCCACCGACTTCGAGGCCTCCTGCGACGAGACCATCGGCCGGCGGCCATCAACCTTCGTGGCCCCCTTGGCCCCCGACCCCGCCGACATGATGAAGGTCGCCGCGTCGGATGCGTGCAACGACGCGGTTGCCGAGATCGACAGCAGCGTGGGCGACCGCAGGCTGATCGTTCGGGTCGACAGAATCGAACTGTCGAAGAACCTGCTGCGGGGAATGCGGGCCTACGACTCAATGCTCACAGCCAGGCCCGACCTCCGCGGCCGTGTCGTGTTCCGATCGCTCGGCTATCCGAGTCGGGACGGCCTCCCCGAATATCTCGCCTACCGGCAGGAGGTCGAGTCGCTGGCCGGGGTCGTCAACCAACGCTGGTCCACGCCAGACTGGACCCCGATCGAACTCGACCTGACCGACAACTTCCCCGTGTCGGTGGCCCATCTGAGGCGTTACGACGTTTTGTTCATCAACCCGATCCGCGATGGGCTCAACCTGGTGGCCGAGGAGGGGCCAATCGTCAACGAGCGCCACGGAACACTGGTACTCAGCCGAGAGGCCGGCGTCCACGACCAACTCGAAGGGGCCGTGATATCGATCAACCCCTACGACATCGAGGAGCAGGCCCGGGCCCTCGCCGACGCCCTCGACCGACCCGCCAGCCAGCGGGTCGAAGCCGCCGCCGATCTCAAGCGCCGATCACTCAGCAGAACCCCTGCCGACTGGTTCGCCGACCAGATCGCCGCCGCCGATGGCTGAGCGTCGCTAACCGAGTGACTCGACCAGTCGCCTGAGCATCGCCTCCGCACCTGCGGGCCCCGACACGATCACATCGGCACGGTCGAGCATCTCACGGGGCGATTCGTCGGATTCGACCACCACCCGAAAGGTGGTGACCCCGCGTGAGGCCAGTTCATCGAGACCATCGAAGGCGGGGAGATCGCCGAGATCGTCACCCACGAAGACCACAGGGTCGAGCGAATCGGCCATGTCGAGGATCGCGGTGCCCTTGTTGCGGGCGATGGGCGGATGAAGCTCGAATGACTGTTTGGCGGCCCGAGCCTCCAGCCCCAACTCCGCGGCCTGCTGCTCCACCCAATCGCTCATCGCGGCCGCCTGCCCGTTGTCGGACCTGTAGTGAACGGTGAGGGACAGGCCCTTGTGTTCGACCGGTGCCGATCCGAACTGCGCCACGGCCACCGCGGTCAGGGAATCGATCGTGTCGCGCCAGGCCTCGGCCTCCGGAAGCGACCTGATGACTCCATTGGATCTCCATTCGAGACCGTAGAGGCCGACGATGTCGACCTCTGTGGGGATCATCTCGTGGAGATAGTCGACGGGACGACCCGAGATGATCGCGACCCGTCCGAGTCGCTCGTTGAGACGAAGCAACAGCTCGGGGACCGCCGGGCGCACAACAGCCCCATCGGAGACGCTCGAAATGTCGGCCAGTACACCATCGAAATCCAGAAACAGCCCCGCCGACGCGGGCGCCGCGGCGATGCACGCCACCGGATCGCTGATGGTCATCATGTGGGATCCATCGGCTCGAATCGAGCCGTGTTCAGCCAATCGCCCCGTCGAGACCGAGGATCACGAAGATGTGGAAGTCCTCCAGGCCCTCGGGCGACTTGATGAGCGCCAGCGGATCGGCCGGCGCCGCTCTCAGCAACGATTCCGTTCCGCCCAACGTCTGGGCCACGACCTTGGCCTCTTCCTTGTAGCCGTCGATGTAGTAGACGGCCGAAAGCTCGATGTTGGAGGTGGTCGCGTTCTTCGCCTCGGCCACGTAGCCGGCCGCGGTGAGCTCTCCCTTGGCGGCTCCGGCCGCCCCCTTCACCCCGCTGCCGTTGGCCACCACGACCTTGACCTCAGCAGGCGGTCGCAGCGATGGTGTGGTGGCCGCGACCGGGGCCGTGGTCTCGGTCGACTGGGAGCTGTCGAGACTGGTCGTCGACTCGGTGGAGTCGGCGGGAGTGGTGGTGACGCTGGGCGCCGTGGTGGTGGTGACAACAGGACCGGCGGACGTGACGCTCGGGCCGTCGAACCCCTTCGCCAACAAGACAACGCCGATCAACACGGCCACAACGATGAGCATCACGCCCCTGGCCGCCGCGTTGCCGGCCGACCCGGCGAAGGAGTTGTCGGATGATGCGTAGCGTCCGGGCGTGGTCATGTCAGCCGTTCTCCTCGATTGTCGGGTCGACGAACCTGCGCGACCTTCGTCGCTCATCACGCATCCTACGCAGACGGAGCACCAGCAGAGGATCGTGGTTCATTGCGACCGGTGAATCGATCACCTCATCGAGGATCTCGTGGTAGCGGGTGATCGACAAATCAAGGGAATCGGCGATCTGCTGGTGCTTCGAACCGGCACGGGTCCACCAGTTCTGCTCCAGATCGAGGATCCTGAGATCGCGTTCGGTGAGTTCCATCCCTACAGACTTGCAGATCTACCCCCCTGCACATGACCATCCCCACCCGGTTCCCCTCTACGCTCTTTGGACGGATGCGGCAACGCACCACGCCCGAGTAGCTCAGTTGGTAGAGCAGCTGTCTTGTAAACAGCAGGTCGCAGGTTCGACTCCTGTCTCGGGCTCGGTTGAGGCGAGGGTCTCAGCTCCGGTGTCTCATGATCTCGAAGCAGGCCACTGCTGCGGCTGCCGACACGTTGAGAGAGTCGAGAACCCCTTGCATCGGGATCGACGCCACCGTGTCGCATCGGGCCCGAACCAACCTCGAAAGGCCCGGCCCCTCAGCACCCAGCACCAACGCCACCGGCTCATCGGCAACGGGTAGATCGTGGATGGCGCGGTCACCGCCTGCGTCGAGGCCCACGGTCCACACGCCGGCTTCACGCATTGTTGCCATCGCGGCCGGAAGGCCGGCCACCAGCGACATCCGCAGATGTTCCACCGCACCGGCCGCCGACTTGGCGACAGTGGGGGTGACGTGCGCGGCACGGTGGCGGGGCAGCACCACTCCGGTCACACCGGCACACTCCGCAGTGCGAAGAATCGCGCCGAGGTTGCCCGGGTCGGTTATGCCGTCGAGCAACAGCAGAAAGGGTTTTGTGCCGTCGATGTCGGCCACCAGCAGATCGGACAGTTCCACGGGGGTGAGCGGAGCTGCCAGCGCCAGAACGCCCTGGGCACCCTCGGTGCGGGTCATCGAATCGAATCGACCGCGGGCGACCTGTCTGATGGTGACCTTGTGTTCGTCAGCCAGGTCGATGATGTCGTCGAGGATGGGGGCGGAGTCGAGGTCGCCGCTCAACACCACCTCACGTGTGCGCCGGGTGCCGGCCAGCAGCAACTCGCGGACTGCCTGACGCCCCTCGACCTGCTCTCCACCCAGAGAGTTGTCCTGCCTGGTTCCCCCGCTGTCGCCCGGTCTGACCGGGGTTGTTCCACGTTGCCCGGGGCCGGGCCGACGACGACTCGAATTGTTTCTGCTCGGCGGCCGCCCCGATCCGCGTTTGCCACCGGCCGCGCCCCTCTGGCCCCCGCTCTTCGGAGGCCGGGAACCGCCGCGTTTCCCACCTGATGACTTTTGCCTCCGAGCATTCATCGCGTGACCACCGCGACAGCCCAGGCCACGATCCCCTCACCCCGGCCGAGCGCTCCGATGCCCTCGGTGCGGCGACCCTTGATGGTGACGGGGGCACCCATCGCGTTGCTGAGGTTGGTCTGCATCTGGTCCTTCACTGGAGCGAGCTTCGGTTGATCGAGCACGACGGCGCAATCGATGTTGCCCGGACGCCACCCGGCTTCGCGAACGGCGGCAGACGCCAACGCGAGAAGCGCCACGCTATCGGCACCCTCCAATTCGGGATCACTGTCGGGGAACATCTGGCCGATGTCGCCAAGGCCCGCAGCCCCCAGTAGGGCATCGATGCACGCATGGGCAACCACGTCGGCATCGCTGTGACCCACGAGACCCGGCGAGTTCGGGAACTCAACTCCTCCGAGAACCAGCTTGCGGTCGGGATCCGGGCTGATTCGGTGGATGTCGAAGCCCTGCCCGACCCGAAACTGAATCTCGGGCTGGTCGGACACACGGCCGGTGTCGTTGCTCATGAGGTCTCCTGGCGACGATCGAGAAGCAATCCGGCGACGGCGAGATCGGACGGATCAGTGATTTTCATGTTGTCGGGATGGCCCTCGACCAGCACAACCCTGCCGCCATCGGCTTCGACCAACGTGGCGTCGTCGGTGGCGTCGGACCCGCCGGCATGAGCTCGCCGTATGGCTGGAGCCCGGAATGCCTGCGGCGTCTGCACGGCCACAAGGCTCGAGCGATCGACCACACCGGAACGACGGTCCCGAATGGTGTCGGTGAGTGCCACCACCGGCACGGCAGCATCGGCCCCGTCGGCAACCGCCGAAATCACCCGCTGATATATGCCATCCTCCGCCAACGGGCGGGCACCGTCGTGAATGAGGATTATCTCAGCGTCGGCGGGCACCTCGGCCAAGCCGTTTCTCACCGAAGCCGATCGCGACTCCGCGCCGGCCACCACCCTCACCTCGGTTGCCGAAGCCTGCAGCGTGGCCCCGCTTTCGAAGCCGGTCACCACCCGCCCATCGACCGCGTCGGCCGGCAACACCACCACTACACCGCTGCTGTGGGTCGAGGCGATCCTCACCGATCTGTCGACAACGCGCTCTCCGCGCAGGTCCAGGAACTGCTTCCGGGCCCCGAACCGGGTACCGGCGCCCGCGGCCACCACGACCGTCCAAATCGAGTTCTCGGCTGGTGGTTCGATCATTTGCTCAACTCGATAAGACGGGGCACCCACATCTAACTAGTGTGGTGCCCGATCATGTCTGATACCACCCTTCTCAAATCGACTCTTCTGTTCCAGCATCTCAACGACGAAGAACTCGAAGAGATCGTCGCCCTCTCGGAGGAGACCACGCTCCGTCGGGGCGACGTGATCTTTGCCGAGGGCGAGGATCCCAACGACCTCTACATCGTGGTGAGCGGCCGTATAGCCATCGCCAACAAGTCGATCGACGGCCGCGAGTCGATGGTGGCCCTCATGGAGCCCGGCGACCTGTTCGGGGAGATGGGCCTGTTCGACGACAATGGCCGTTCCGCTGAAGCACGCGCCCTCGAGCCGTCGAAGGTCATGTCGATTCCCTACGCCCCGATTCGGCAACACTACGACGATCGCCCGGAAGCTCTCTGGAGTGTGGTGAGGCTTCTCGCCGGCCGGCTTCGCTCGATGGACGCCGCCCTGGCCGATTCTGTCTTCCTGGATGTCACCGGTCGCACCGCCAAGCGCATCCTCGAGCTTGCCGGAGATGCCGAAGAGTTCGTTCTTCCGGTCACACAAGAAGAGTTGGCCGGCATGGTCGGGGCCAGCCGGGAACGCGTCAACAAGGCCATCGCCTCGTTCGTCAAGCTCGGATGGCTGGCCCAGTCCGACCGCCGCTACGAGATCACCAACCGGGATCAGCTCGAAATTCGGGCCCGCTGACCGATTCGACGGACCTGATCGATCAGGCCCACAGCCAGTCGGCGGCCTTGCCCAGCGCGTCGGCGGCATCAGCCGGCCGATGGGCGGGCCTGCTCGAGTCGTGTACGAAGCCGTGCTCCGCCTCGGGGTATTCCACCACCGTGGCTCCGGTTGAGCGAAGCGCGGCGATGTCGTCGGGCGGCGTGTAGGCATCGAGGCCGCCGACGATCTCCATCACCGATCCAGAATCACCGCGGGAAACATGATCCAACGGCTCGCCCTGCCCGGGACCGCGCCAGGATTCCGGCACCTTGATCATTCCGTAGAAAGGCACGATCCGATCGAACCGGCCGGTGGAGGTGGCCTTGAGCGCGTACATGCCCCCCATGCAGAATCCGATGGCACCGGTTCGTTGGCCGCCGACAACATCAGCCGCGGCCAGCATGTCGCCGAGTATTGCTGAGTCGTCCATGCCGGATGCGGCATCGAATCTCTGTTGGAGGTCGAAGTCCTCCCGACCCGGGTAGAGCTCCATCGCGCATACTCGGCACGACC
>JAJRXJ010000203.1 GCA_024276355.1 Actinomycetes bacterium
ACCAGATCGAGTCCGTGCCGGTAGTAGCCCAGGGTGTCGCGTCACCGATTCTGTTGTTCCCTCAGGATTCGTTCGATCTCGGCGTCGATCTGGCCGGCGGTGGTGTCGCTGTAGTCGCGGGTGTGCATGAGGTCGTCGCCCAGGAAGACCTGGTTCTGGCTGCCCCAGGCCATCGGGCCGATCTCCTCCGACATGCCCCACTCCCGGACCATCGAGCGGGCCAGCGCGGTGGCCTGCACCAGGTCGTTGGAGGCCCCGGTGGAGACACACTCGAACACGAGCTCCTCGGCGGTGCGGCCACCGAACATCACCACCAAGCGGTCCTGGATGTAGTCCTCGCGGTAGATGTGGCGTTCTTCTTCGGGTAGCTGCATGGTGACACCGAGGGCCATGCCACTGGGGATGATGGTGACCTTGTGGAGCGGATCGGTGTTTTCGAGGACCGCCGCGCACACCGCGTGACCGGCCTCGTGGTAGGCGATCGCCTCCTTTTCCTTGTCGGACAGCACCATGGTGTCGCGACGCTGCCCCATGAGGACGCGGTCGCGAGCCTGCTCGATGTGGCGCTGGAATATCTCGTCGGCGCCTTCTCGTACCGCATACAGGGCGGCCTCGTTGATGAGGTTGGCCAGGTCGGCACCGCTCATGCCGGGGGTGCCCCGGGCAATCAGACTCACGTCGACGTCGTCGGCAACCCGCTTGCCGATCATGTGCACGTTGAGAATGGCGACTCGGTCGGCGAGTTCCGGTAGAGGCACCACGATCTGGCGGTCGAAGCGGCCGGGGCGCAGCAGAGCCGGGTCGAGGATGTCGGGCCGGTTGGTGGCGCCCAGCATCACGATTCCCTCGGACCCCTCGAAGCCGTCCATTTCGGACAGCATCTGGTTGAGGGTCTGCTCGCGTTCGTCGTGGCCACCGCCCAGGCCGGCGCCCCTCTTGCGTCCGATCGAATCGATCTCGTCGATGAAAATGATGGCCCGGCCCATCTTGCGGGCCGAGTCGAACAAGTCGCGTACCCGGCTGGCTCCGACCCCGACGAACATTTCCATGAAGTCGGATCCGGTCACCGACAGGAACGGCACGCCGGCCTCGCCGGCGACAGCCTTCGCGATCAGGGTCTTTCCGGTTCCGGGAGGACCGACCAGCAGGACACCCTTGGGCACACGCGCACCGATGGCCGCGAACCGGTCGGGGGTCTTGAGGAAGTCGACGATCTCGGTGATCTCGCTCTTGACGCCCTCGTATCCGGCGACGTCGTCGAAGGTGGTGCCGGGGCGTTCGGACGAGTAGGTCTTGGCTTTGGATCTGCCGATCGACATCACCGATCCCATCTGCCCCTGGGCTCGCCGCTGCATCCACCAGAAGAACAGGACGAGAAGGGCAACGGGAAGCAGCAAGGGGAGAATCGAGGTGAGGAATCCGGCCTGCGGGGTCTTGTACTCGAACTTCTCGATGTTCGAGTTGATGGTGGCAACATCGGCGTCCGGGAGCGGGGTCGGACCGTTCGAGGTGTATTTCACGCCGTTGATGTCGGTGGCCTTGATATGCCCGTTGGTGTTGTCGTAGCTACCGGCGGTGATCTGTCCCTCTTGTGTCCGGGAGAGAAAGTCCGGGTAGGAAATCGAGTCTCGAGACTCGTTGGGAATCAGCGAGGTGACCATGAACGCAGCCACAACCGCACCGAGAAGTATCCAGACCGCGTAGCGGGACCATGCCTGGCCGGTCGGGATCTTCGGACCGAGTGGATTCTTGTTGTTTTCGCCCCTCTGCGGAGGTGGGGGAGGGGGTGGGGGGTTCTGCGCCATGTGCCAAGGGTAGAGGCGTCGCGGGGTCGATCGTGCGACGGGTCGGGGGCGTCCGCATACGAATGGCCTGTTGGCTGTACTCTTCGCGGAATGAACAGGAGCTGCGCACGCCCGGGTTGTGATTCGGTGGCCACATGCACCCTCTCCTACGCCTATGCCGAGCGCATCGCGTGGCTCGACGATCTCCACCCAATCGACTCACCCGCCAACCACGACCTCTGCGGGTTGCACGGCGACCGAACCAATCCTCCGAAGGGTTGGGAGATACGCGATCGTCGGTCGAGGGTCGATGCCATCGGGCTTCGCTACGCGGGCTAGTGGAACCTCAAACTGAGGTGGCACCGCCACCATCCCGGCGCGTGGTCATTGCAGTGAGTTCGCTCGCTGCCGGAGTCGTGCTGTCGGCATTTGTCGGCGCTCTGGTGGTCTCGGCCGGAGGATGGGATCCATCGGTTCCGGCGTCCCTGGGATCCGACATCGGACGTACCGCCATGCAGGTGGTCACCGGCCAGCCTCTGAGCGATCATCGGATCCCGCTCGGTATAGCCATGCTGCTCAATGTGCCCCTGTGGGCATGTCTGGTAGGGGGTCCGTTGTGGGCCCGTCGCGAAGGGCTCGATTGGCGCCGTCATTTGGCATGGTCGTTCAACAAGATCGACATCCCGGTCGGGTTGGCCGTCGGTATCGCCACCCAGCTGGTGTTGGTTCCTCTCCTGTACGTACCGATCTTCTGGCTCATAGGCGACCGCGACGTTGGGGAGGTGGCCCGTTCACTCACGGCCGCCGCCGACACCCCATTCGACATCGGTGCGCTGGTGTTGCTCACAGTGGTCGGAGCCCCGGTTGCCGAGGAGATCCTGTTCCGCGGTCTTCTCCATCGTGGACTGGCAGCCATGATGGCCGACTCCGGTCGCAGAGGAGCGACCATCGCGGTGGTCGGTTCATCGGCCGTATTTGCTGCTTCCCACATCCAGCCGCTTCAATTCCCCGCCTTGATGATGTTCGGGGCCATCGCCGCGGTGGCCGTCAATCGCACCGGTCGTCTCGGCACCTCCATATGGATACACATTGGCTTCAACCTCACCACCGTTGTCGTTCTGCTCGTCAGCCTCTGACCAGGTGTGCGTTTCCATTTCAACCACAGTGAGTGTTTCTCATGGCACAACCAGTGATATTCGGGGTTGAATTCACTCAACATCGGCCAGACGCGTCCGATGGCTCATCCACACAGTCATTGGGGAATGAGTCACATGGCCGAGTCGACATGCCCGGAATGCAATGCGCCTCTCGTATCGATAAGAATCCAGGTTGGTGCAGGCGAACGCGTGCTTTGCAGCTGCGCGAAATGCGATCGTCGATGGTGGGTCCGAGATGGAGTTCTCACCGATCTCGACTCGGTGATAGGCGATCTCTCCCAACCGGTTCCGAACCGATCCCGATACCGCACCTGATCACCCCGGCACCCAAGTGGGTGCTGAAGATGACACGATGGACGGCGCCATGACCATGACATCGACCGACGCGGAACTGCCGGAGCAATGGCCGGAGCCAGAGATCGAGCCCGAGGCGGGCAGCGACGCCCCGTCCGACGACAACCACTCGCGCGTTCTGCGCCAGGCGATGACGATTTTCGTCGTGGCAGCAGTGTCGCTGTTCGTGATCTGGAATCTCCGTCCGTGGCTCTGGATAACCGACTCCACACCCACCGGCGGTGATCTCGGCGCCCACGTGTGGTCACCGGCGTTCCTGCGCGACGAACTCCTGCCCCACTTTCGTCTGAGCGGATGGACATCGGATTGGTACGCCGGGTTCCCGGCGTTCACCTTCTACATGATCCTGCCTTCGCTGCTGATAGTCATCATCAACGTCGGGCTCACCGGGCCTCTCCCGGTGCTGGCCTCGATCGCCATCGCGGCCGCGGCGATCAGGGCCCGAACGGTGTGGGGCACGTCCACCAGCAGGATTGCAGGCATCTACGCGGTGGCCGGATTCTTCTGGATGCTCAGCGTGCCCATCTCGTACGGGATCGCCATCAAGTTGGTGGTGGTACTCGGGCTGATCACACTGCCGGTATCCGCCTGGACCGCGGGCAAGCTCGGTGGTTTGGCCTACCCGGGACCAGCCATGTTGTCGGTGGCCACCCTCTATTTCATCTTCGACAGGTCGTTCAACATCTACGGCGGCAACCTGATGTCGACGATGGCGGGTGAGTTCGCGTTCTCGCTGTCGTTGTCGTTGGCCATGCTCTACATAGGGTTCGCCGCCAGGGGGATGGAGACCGGTCGGGGTCGTGGGTTGGCCGCTGCACTCCTGGCGGCCTCCGGTCTCAGCCACCTGTTCCCGGCGTTCTTCGCCATCGCGTTCACGGTGGCGATGCTCATCGTGCGCCCGGGTCGCCGTGCGACGCGCTGGCTCATGGCCACCGGCCCGGTGGCCTTTCTTCTGGCCGCGTTCTGGGTGGTTCCCTTCTTCTTGAACCGCGCCTACCTCAACGACATGGGTTGGGGAAAGGAACGGCGGTTCGTTCAGGCGCTCTGGTCGCGGAGCGGGAGTTTCGGCGACCAGGCATTCCTGAGCAACTCCCCGATGTTGCAGCTGTTCGTCGTGTTGGCCATCGTCGGTGCCATCATCTCCGGACTCCGTCGCGTGAAGTTCGGTATGGCCATGACCATGGTGGCCATGATGTTCGCGGCGATGTTCGTGATTCTCCCCGAGGGGCGGCTCTGGAACGTGCGCATCGTGCCGTTCTACTACCTGTCGATCTACCTGATGGCCGGCGTGGCCATTTCGGAGATGGCCCAGGGGATCGGTGCATTCGCCCGCAATCTCATGCCCACGCGACGCTTGGTGTCCGATGGCGTGTCCGGCGGGTTGATCGTGGCCACCCTGGCCATCACCGTCGTGGCGCTCGGGCTGCCGCTGAGGTCGCTTCCGTTCGGTCATTACGACACGGCCACCGGTGCCTACAATTGGATGGGGTTGAGCACCAAGCAACTGAATCTCGGGCCTGGGTGGGTGGAGTACAACTTCCGGGGATACGAGGACAAGACCGCCACCGCATCCGGAGGGGGCACACTCGAATACACCGACATGGTGGCCACCATGAAAAAGGTGGGCGAGGAATTCGGATGTGGCCGGGCGCTCTGGGAGTTCGACGCCGGTCGGCTCGGGTCATACGGCACCCCGATGTCCCCGATGCTTCTTCCCCACTGGACCGACCGATGCATCGGTTCGATGGAAGGGCTCTACTTCGAAGCATCGGCAACCACGCCCTATCACTTCCTGATGCAATCCGAACTGAGCGCGGCCCCGTCGAGGGCCCAGCGCGACCTGCCCTACACCGGTCTCGACGTGGCCACCGGCGTCGAACACCTGCGAGTGTTGGGCGTCAGCTACTACATGGCGTTTTCCGAGTCGGCGGTCGCCCAGGCCAGGTCAACCCCCGGCCTCACCGAGATCGCCACCTCAGGGCCCTGGGTTGTGTTCAAGGTCGAGCAATCCTCACTGGTCAGCGGTCTGTCGCAGCTGCCCGTCGTGGTCGATGGGGTTGACGCCGGGGGAGAGGAATGGCTGATCCCGAGCGTCGGCGACTTCACCGCGACCGGAGACATCCCGCTGGTGGCCGCCAGCGGGCCCGACGACTGGCCACGGGTGTCGCTGTCCGATCTGGCCTCGGTCGACACCGGATACAAGCAGGCACTCGAATCGGGGGACAGGGCCGGCATCATGCGATCGCTCGCCGCGGCGCTGCCCCGTTGGCTGCCTTCCGACCAAGCCCAATCTGTCGACATCTCCAACATCATCGAGTCGGAATCCTCGATCTCGTTCGATGTCGACCAGCTCGGCACTCCGGTGCTGGTTCGCACCAGTTACTTCCCCAACTGGAAGGTGAGCGGAGCCGACGGCCCCTACCGGGTCAGCCCGAATCTGATGGTGGTGGTGCCCACTTCGGCCCACGTCAACCTCCACTACGGTCGTTCTGGTGTCGACCTGTTCGCGATGCTGCTCACGCTGGGAGGCATCGTCGCCCTGTTCTACATGGCCAGAGGAGGCGAAGTGGCCCGCGGACGAGCATTGTGGGACTTGACCGACCGCTTCACCACCGATCTCCCGGGACGTGACGAGGTCGTCGAGTCTCTGCGATCAGGGGAGATGGGTTCCGATGACGTCGCCGAGCTGAAGCGACGCGTTCGTTCGAATTTCGCGTCGGTCGAGATGGGAATCGGAATGTCGGTCCTGGGTATTGCGTCATCGCTGGTGTTGTCGGTGTTCATCGCCGAGAACGCTGATTCCGCTGTTTCCTCGATCATCGTGTGGGCGCCGGCTGCACTGGGGCTGGTGGCCCTCGTGTTCCGTTTCGGTCCAGAGATGATCTCCGGGCTCATGTATGAGCGTCGGGTTCTGGCTCCGGCCGCCCTCATCTCCGACCTGATGACCGGGGTCGAGCCAGACGCCGATTCGGTCACGTGAACGCGAGGATCCTGGAGCCGGGCCATGTCGCAAGGGCACCGGCCCGCAGGTTCATCCTCGCCGGGGCAGCAGCCACGGCGATCGACATCCTCACCGCCGTGGGGCTCACCGAAGCGGGACTGCCCCGGGTGCTGGCCGATGTGCCCGCTCTCGTCGGGGCTTCACTGGTGTCGTACGCACTGCACCGTCGGTTCACTCTCCGTGGAGACAACCTCGACAGGTGGATCCGCAAGCCGGTGGTTTTCGTTTCGGTCGCGTCGGTAGCCGCCACCGTCGACCTCGTGGTCTTTGTCCTGCTCACCGGGATGTCGGCGTGGGGTGCCAAGGTGGCGGCGATAGTCGTGGCCGCGACGGTCAGGGCCATTGCCCATCGTGCGATTCTGTTCCGGGCGGTTCGTCACGACCAGGGGTCACCCTCCAATCGGCTGCGGGCCGAGGGATCGGTCCGATTCTCGGTCGTTGTCCCGGCCTACAACGAAGAAGACAGAATCGCGGCAACCATTGCCGGGATCCGAGACGGGCTCCCGGAACTCAGCAGTGCCGGGCAGCTCGAGATAATCGTGGTCGACGACGGCTCACACGACAAGACCAGCGCCGCGGCGGAGCGTGGCGGAGCCGACACGGTGATCACCCAACCCCGCAACCGCGGCAAGGGAGCGGCGGTTCGGGCCGGGGTCAAGGCCGCCCGGGGGTCCACGGTGGCCTTCACCGATGCCGATCTCGCCTATCCGCCGCATCAGTTGATGAGGCTGCTCGAGCTCGTGGAGTCCGGCTGGGACGCGGTTATAGGAGATCGATACCACCCCGACACCATCACCGTCACCGAGACCTCACGCCTGAGATCGGTCGGAAGTCGGGCCGTCAACATGGCGACCAACATCTTGCTGCTCGGGAACTACCGTGACACCCAATGCGGATGCAAGGCCTTCCGTTCAGACGTCGGCCGTATCGTCACCGGCGCAGGATTCATCGATGGGTTCGCGTTCGACATCGAGGTGCTGCATCTGGTCGAGCGATACGGCATGAGCCTCTGTGAGGTGCCGGTGGAGGTCGTCAACAGCGAAACGTCCACGGTGAGCGCGTTGAGAGACGGAATTCGGGTGGGTGCAGACATCATCCGCATCAAGCACCGATCACGCCGGGGCGGGTACCCGACCCTCGAACCTGGGTCGCTGCCACCGTCAGGGTCTGCGATCAAGTAGCGAAGCATCCGGCCGCAGGGGGCGGGGCCGAAACTAGATTCTTGGTTGTGACAGACTTCGGCAAGATTTTCAAGGCCTACGACGTACGTGGCACCGTCCCCGATCAGTTCGATTCCGACGGTGCCCGCGCCATCGGCGGGGCGTTCGCCAGATTCGTCAGGTCGAAGGGGCAGACCTCGATCGTGGTCGGCCGCGACATGCGGCCCTCGGGTGAGGAGTTCGTGGCCGCGTTCACCGAAGGGGCTTTGGCCCACGGCGTGGACGTGGTCGACATCGGGTTGTGTGCCACCGACATGATGTATTACGCGTCCGGCTTCCTCGACATGCCCGGAGCGGTGTTCACCGCCTCCCACAATCCCGCCGGATACAACGGAATCAAGATGTGTCTGGCCAAGGCGGCTCCGATCGGTGTCGACACCGGCCTCGATCAGATACGCGCCATGGCCGAAGGCGGCCCCGACCCGGCCGCCGTTCGTGGCACCCGCACCGAGCGAGACATGCTCGACGGCTACGTCACCCATGTTCATTCATTCGTCGACATCTCGGCGCTGGCTCCGTTGAAGGTTGTCGCCGACACCGCCAACGGCATGGGCGGGATGGTCGTCCCGGCTGTGTTTGCCGGCCTCCCGCTCCAACTCGACCACATGTACCCCGAACTCGACGGCACGTTCCCCAACCATCCCGCTGATCCGATACAGCCGGAGAACCAGAAGGATCTGATGGCCAGAGTTCTCTCGACCGGCGCCGACGTGGGTCTGGCATTCGACGGAGACGCCGACCGGGTGTTTCTTGTCGATGAAACGGCTCGGGCCATTTCCGGATCCCTCACCACCGCCCTGGTGGCCCGCTCGATCCTGGCCCGGGAGCCCGGTGCGTCGATCATCCACAATCTGATCTGCTCGAAGACGGTGCGCGAGGTGATTGAGGAGGGTGGTGGCGTACCTATTCGCACCCGTGTCGGTCACTCGTTCATCAAAGCCAAAATGGCCGAGAGCGGAGCGATATTCGGCGGCGAGCACTCCGGCCACTACTACTTCCGCGACAACTACCGGGCCGACAGCGGCCTCATAGCAGCGCTGGTGGTCCTCGAGGCCATGTCCAACCACGGCCGCGGATTGTCCGACCTCGTCTCGTCTCTCGACAGGTATTCGGCGTCCGGCGAGATCAACACCGTTGTTCCCGATGCCGCCGAAGTGATCGAACGGGTGGCGTCCGCCTACCCGTCGGCCCAGCAGGATCGCCTCGATGGGCTAACGGTCGACATGGGCGACTGGTGGTTCAACCTGCGCCCCTCGAACACCGAGCCTCTGCTTCGTCTCAACCTCGAGGCCGGCTCCGCCGAGGAGGTCGAGGCCAGGGTGGCCGAGGTCAAGTCGAAATTCGGCTGATCGCGAACTTCACCCGATCACGCTGTTAACTGGTATTTCCGGCAACAAGACTCCCGAGCGAATGCGAAACCCCATGACACTCGATTCCAGGCTTCTCGAAATTCTCGCTTGTCCGACCGACAAGGGACCGCTTCTGTACTTCGCCGATGAGAGTTCGCTCTACAACCCGAGGCTGAAGCTGCGGTACGCGGTGCATGAGGGCATTCCGGTGATGCTCCCCGACGAGGCCGAGACCGTCGACACCGACGAACACGATCGGCTCATGGCCAAGGCCGAAGCCGACGGGATCTCGCCGACCTTCGAGGCCTGAGCATGGCCGGCGACGATCTGCTCGACGCGGTCAGGTTCCTGCCATCGCAGGTACGCGACATGGCCGTGGCCGCCGCCGACGTCGATGGCCTGCCCGACAGCTCGGGCATCAACAATGTGGTGATTCTCGGTGTGGGTGCCGGCAGGGTCGCCGGCGATGTCGTGGCGGCACTCGCCGAACTCAGCGCGACGGCTCCGGTGATAGCCACTGGGGCGCGATGCCCGGCCTGGATCTCCGACCAGACATTGGCGATAGCCGTCTCGCAGTCGGGAAATGAGACCGCCACCGTTCAAGCGACCGAACACGCGTTGGAAGCCGGTGCTCGTGTGGTTGCCATCACCTCGGGTGGCCGCTTGGGTGAGCTCTGCACCGAGTGGGGTGTGCCCATCGTCCCGGTCGACCCCGAGGCCGGTCCATCGGCCGGTGTCGGTGTGGCCGTGGTTCCGGTCCTGGTGATGCTGGAGCGTCTCAGGCTGGCCAGTGGCATGAATCGGATCATTTCCGGAACTGCGGCCCAGCTCGAGCTGCGCCATCGAAGCCTGTCCGACGATTCCGCAGACATCACTTCCCTGGCCGCGGTTCTCCCGGGTCGGGTGGCCATCGTCACCGGGGCCGGGGCCATCGGAAAGCACGCTTCGCGTCGCTGGGTCCAGGAGCTCGATCTGGTTGGCGGGGTGGCCTGCGTTCGTCGTCGAATCCCCACCGGGGCCACCGACATTGCCACCGGCAGACGGCTGGCCGACGCCACGACCAATGGTGCGGTGATCATCGTGCTCCGACACGACTTCGAACCCGCCGGTCTTGATGGTGGGGTGGCCATGCTCGAGGATGCATTCGATCATGTCCACACGTTCCGAGCCGAGGGAGATGGTCCGCTGGCCCAATTGTTCGACCTGATCCTCACCGCCGATGCGGTTGCGGCGGCGTTGGCCGCCGACAGACACAGCTGACGGTTCCGATTTCCTCAAGGGGTCGAGAGATGCAGATTCTCCAAGGTGTGGTTCGTCACTACGACTGGGGCTCGGAGTCGGAAATCCCGTCGCTGCTCGGGGTGGCAGCCGACGGTCGTCCTTGGGCCGAACTCTGGTTGGGGGCCCATCCATCGGCGCCGTCGACCGTGGGAAGCACCGGCACCCCGCTCGATGAGCTGATCGGGTCCGATCCCGAGGGCGCCCTGGGAAGCGATGTCAACTCACGTTTCGGGTCGCTTCCGTTCCTGCTCAAGGTTCTTTCCGCGGCCGCTCCTCTCTCGATCCAGGCCCACCCCAGTCTTTCGCAGGCCGTCGCCGGCTTCGAGCGCGAGAACGCCGCCGGCATACCGATCGACGCCCCGAATCGTTCGTTTCGAGACCGCAATCACAAGCCTGAGCTGATCTGTGCCCTCACCCGGTTCGAGGCGTTGAGCGGGTTCCGAGTCCCGCAACTCACGCTGGAACTCCTGGAGACCATCAACACTGCGGCGCTTGATCCGGTGCGCTCTCGGCTGGCCGGCCACACCTCGGAGTCGATGGCCGATCTGCTCGAATGGATGTTCCAGCTCGATGGTGCCGCTGCGGCCGCGATGGTCGATTCAGTGGTCGAGTCGTGTCGGGCCGCCGACGGCCCACGCTTTGCCGCCGAGCGTGAGATGGCTCTTGAGCTGGCGGCGAGATACCCGGGCGACATCGGGGTTCTGACCGCCCTCCTCTTGAATCGCGTGGTTCTGGCCCCCGGTGAGGCCATGTTCCTGGGGGCGGGAAGCCTCCATGCCTATCTCCGGGGCACCGGAGTGGAGATCATGGCGAACTCCGACAATGTTCTTCGTGGGGGGCTCACTCCCAAACACATCGATGTTCGCAGCCTGCTCGAAGTGGTCGACGCACGACCCGTGGAGCCCGAGATACAGGCTCCGGAAACGTCATCACCGATCACCAGGTACCGGTCACCGGTTCCCGAATTCTCCCTGACCAGATACATGGTCGACGGATCGCTCCCGATCGACCGTGGTCCTGCGATCCTTCTGTGTACTGACGGCTGGGTGCACCTTGGCCATCACACGCTCGACAAGGGTGAGGCCATGTGGCTCCCCGCCGGCACGGAGCAGGTTTCAGCCGATGGTCGGGGGACACTTTTTCAGGCCGGAGTAGGTTCGACCCACTGAGATCGAGCGGTCGATCACAACCAGCGGCGTCCGTCATACACTCAGGCTGCGGGCTGTCGTGAGATGGTGTCAGTTGACCCCGGCCCCGGTACCAAC
>JAJRXJ010000204.1 GCA_024276355.1 Actinomycetes bacterium
CGAACCTCTGCTGCAACGGGTACGGCGTTCATTCTCACAATCTAGTCAACTATTCGCTACGAGTTCTTGACATCAACGTATCACCGTACCTGGGATGTCGTCAAGAATCCGAGCCTACGAACCGAACCAAGAGAGTCCCCTTGTCTCGTGTGGTCAGGCGATCCGTCTCGGTGGCCTCGCCGGGAGGAAACTCGTGAACAAGACGGTTCCGAACGCAACGATGAGTGGCAGAGCAAGCAGGATGAATACGACCGGCGGCCAGCTCAGAGATAAGAACGACGAACTGGCCACCGCAGTCTCCACTATTCCCAGGGTGATTCAACTTCGCTCCTTTCCGGACTCGGCATCCAGCGCATTGCCCGGACCCACACGTTCCGAGAGGCTTGGCGCGAGTTTGCGAGCATCGAGAATGAGACGCGCCCGCGCATCGAAGATGATGCTGCTGCCAAGCGCCGCCTCATCGAGAATGATGGAGTCCCCGGCACAGACGACTCCGGGTGCCAACTCGATCAGCGAGAACCTGTTGAGACGTGCAACGCCTTGAGGTGGCTTGTCACCTACCACATGGGCCACTACCGCAATGGGGAGCAGACATACCGAGCCGACTTGCTCCCAATTGTCGAGGATCACTTCTCCCTCGACGGCCTACCCGAGAATCGCGGAGTCGAGATGCATGTCGCTCGGGGTAGTCAGCGTTGGTACGCGACGCGACAAGCAGTTGCGGGTTAGTGGTTCGCGATTGGTGCTGCCGGGCCTCCGCCGGATCAATGGCTCTACGACGGGTTCCATCCACCTCAGGGCTTTCCGGCCGAACCGGAATGGGATCGGTTCTGAGGAGGTACAGATTCGGTCAACTGGGATTGAGAATCCGAGGGTGCCGACGAGATCATGCAAAGCCACTATTCCAGTTTCCTTTGGTTAACACTGGTCTCTACCGGATTTGGTGGAGTCAGCTCACTTGACTCAGCGGTGCGTCTTGTCGGTTGCGGTAGATGGTTTCGTATTCGATGGGGGTGTGCATTCCGATACTCGAGCGGCGGCACTCGAAGCACCCGGTTGGAAGAACGATGAGGCCGACGCGGTGTCTTCCGCACTTCACGTCAGAGGGCGCAACTCGTGCCTCCTTGCTTTCAGACGATCGCCGGCTTCCAAGACCTGCCTGGTTGTCGGCGCTGGATGGCACGAGACGGGCCGCCACAACACACCACACCGAGCGGGACCGGTCTTTGAAAGCAGCGAACTCTCCTGCCCCCTGATCTGAACCATCCGTGCCCACAGTGAGAACCCATGGCGAGGGCGACGAGCCTTTGGCGAAACTTTGGCGTCCTCCGACAGCATGGTCGGCGAGAAGTTGGAGGTGCCTCATGTTCCGGAACCCACGGCCGCTCACCGTTATCGCCGCTCTCGCTCTCGTCGTCGCTGCCTGCAGTGGACCCTCAACGAATGAGACCACGTCGCCTTCGCGTGGCGACGCCGACACGGTCACGACCACTGCGGCGGAAACGACCCCTCCGGTGGACTCCCCATCGCCTTCTTCCGCCCCGATCGTCTACGAGCCCATCCCCGTCGATGAGGCCGTGGCGGCTCTCGACGACCCGGACACCGCGGTACAGGGTGTGCTGGGGATCCTCGACGAGCTCAACATCGGGGTCTACACGAGCGACGGTGTCCAGGTCCTCGCCGGATCGGAGACGGGGCCGGACGACCTGTACGTGCTCACCGAGTTCCTCCCCGGCCTCGCGGTCGCCGCCCACCGTACGGGCCCCACCATGGAGCAGTACGTCACGGACCTCGAAACGGTCCTCCAGAGCGGCCTCAGCCCCAAAGAGCTGGCCGACGCGTACCCGATCATGATCGCCACCCTCCCCGACCACCCGATGAGCCGGGTGCTCAAGGCCCTCGACGTCGACTTCTCCCCCGACGCCCGCCTCACCCGCCTCGAAGCGTGGCTGCTCATGCTCGTCTGGGTGCCGCCCAACGGCGGCGGAACTGCCCGGGAGGCTCGAGCGGGGGGCACAACCCGAGAGGTCGACCCGATCTTCGCCACCGCTTCTGCCCCCATCGCCGTCCCCGCCACCGACGTACGCTGCCCCGCCACCGGGGACGGATCCGAGCCCGGCTACGACCTTGCCGCCCAATACGGCAATCAGGCGAAGGACGAAGCCGGCCAAGCGCTGCAGGATCTCGTCGCCGAAGGGACCGTCGGTGAAACGGCTGGCACAACCGCCAAGTGGCTCCAAGGATTCGGGAAGGTGGTCGGCAAACTCGTGCTACTGGTCGATCTCGCCAAGGTCGCCCAGATCATGGTCAACACCGACGTCCGAATGGACTTCAAGCCCATCTCCACCCACAAAGTCCATACCACCGAGGGCGAGACCTACGAGGACAAGCTCGTCGAAGTCACCGTCGACGTCGTCTACCTGGGGAGCACCGCCGCTTTCGAGGCCTCCTGCTCCTACGTGTGGATACTCGGCCTCCCCGACCCCAACACCCCCATCGAAGGCGCCGAAGTGGCCTTCTCCATCGACAAGACCCTCAGCGAGCACGGCTTCGCCCAGCACCGGGAGGAGAACGGCTCCTCGGTCAGAATCACCGACGCCGACGGCCGATGGACCGGGTGGTTCCGACCGAAGGACGAGAAGCCCGACTCGGCCCAGAAGCTCTCCGATGCCTTCATCCATGAAGCCACGGGCACCTTCAGTGTCACCGTCAGCCTCACCACCGCCATGGGCCAGCTCTTCAACCTCTTCTCCGGCTACGAACTCGTCGTGAATTTCCTCGGCCTCAACACCAAGGAAGGCGAGATCACTGTCCGGTGGCACAACCCGGCAGCCCGGATCGTGATCGAGAACTCGATGGGCGGGTTCACCGGGGTTCGGAGGCTCACCCTCGAGACGTGTGACGGGCGGAACTGGACCGGGAGCTTCTTCGTCGACGGGGAGCTCGTCACCCCCGAGGGGCACATGGAGGTGACGGCCGAGAACCCGGTCGAGGTCACCGTCGACCCCGCGTCGGGAGTCGGCGAAGGGCAGTTCAGCTTCGACCGGGTCCTCACGGGAGCCGGCCCGGACGTCACCTTTGAGGCCGACCGCACCCAACCCACCCAGGTGAACTTCGAACTGCGGGACGACGGCATGGTGATGGCGACCCTGAACTTCCAGCCCGGGTCGCAGGTCGTCACCGGCCACACCTCGAATGGGAGCTTCTCAGCGAGCAGACCCATCGATCCGTGGACCGAGGTGTACACGGGGAAGATCGAACCGGCGACCTGCGACGGGTGAGCGCAGCGGCAAGGTTCGGGCCACGGGAACTACG
>JAJRXJ010000009.1 GCA_024276355.1 Actinomycetes bacterium
CCCTTGCCCAGCGTCACCGTGGTCGGCATCCGCGAGGTGTCTATGAACAACCCGTCGCTGGCGCTCACGGCCAGCCCCACATCGCCCGCAGGCCCTTTTGCATGGGCCAGTTCAATCAGGATACGGCTTTCATCGAAAGGCGCCAGAAACTTCGGCAGGCTGGCCGTCAGAACCACGGGATCGCGCACCAGCACGTCCTTGCTGGCTTGGCCAATACCGGTTTCAGACCACACCACTGCCATCAGGCGCACGGTGCCGTTAAAGGCCGGCAGATCGAAATCCGTGCTGACCATACCATCATCCCCGACCAGAAGTGGCCCCGAGAAAAAGGCGACCAGTTCTTCGGTCGGTGGCGGGCTTTGCATACGGCGGGGGCCACGATCCGGTCCTGCCGCTGTCGCTGGTGATCCTGTTCCTGGCGATCGGTCCTTCGTGGGTGGCAGCCATGTTGTGGAATCGGGCGTCGGTGAAGGTGCCGCGCGCCCTGGCCGGGCAACTGATCGTGTTCGAACCGATCAGCGGTTTCGCCCTGGTCCACGTGCTGACCCGGACGATGCCGAGCCCCATGCAACTGGCCGGTGAGTCACTGCTGATCGTTGGTGCCGTCGTGGCCCTGGGGAGCCTCACCCGGGGCGAAAGCCGGATCGAGGGCCGCGTCGTCGTTGCGGCCGGCGATGGAGTCTCCGTAGGCGGCCCGCAGATCAGCGAGAATCTCGTCGAGGGGGAGATCTGACGCGGTCGGGTAGTAGCGAACGTATTCCATGTGTTTGTGGCCGGCCCGGTCGAATGGGTGGAACAAGGCGTCGGTGTGACCGTCGAACTCGAGTGGCAGCAGTCCGAACCGGTCGCACAACTCCCGGTTGAACGTCGGGGTGACCCTCACCCAACGGTTGTCGAGATGAAGTTCGGTGAACCCGTGGCGAACGAAGAGGTCGCTCTCCATCGAGGCCTTGAGCTTGTCGCTTGTGAGGTGGTTGAGCACGTCGGCGAATCCGAGTCTGGACGGGATGCCCACGGCCCGGGCGCCGGCGGCCAACAAAACGGCCTTGGGAACGCACCAGTTCGAGGAGGAGCCGAGGATGGTCGATGCCCGGTAGGCCTGCGGATCACCCGTGAGGTTGTAGGGGTCGTAGCGAATTCGGTCGCGTACATCAGCGTAGAGACTCACGGCCTGCTCGTTGGGTGAGGCGGCTGCCGCGGTGACCTCGGCGGCCCACTCCTTGACGGCTGGGCTATCGGAATCGATGAACCACGTCGGCCTCAGGTATTCGTCCACGATCGATGCCTCGCTTGTAGGGGAAGGCCGGAACTCTCACAGTAGGAGTTGCCGGGTTGGCGACCAAACCGGCTGGGTCGTGACGCAGCCCGGGCGTGGAAGCACGCTCGGGGCCTCACGCGATGGCATGATCGGGCCGACGGATCGGGGTGACACAGATGATGAAGCTTGCACGTACCGTCCTGGTGACGACCCTCCTGACCGCCGCGTGCTCGTCCGGGGCATCGACCGGTGGGAATCCCGCCGTGTCAGCGGGGGCTCCCACGACCACCGCGACCGCGACCACATTCACCACCACGACGGCACCGACCACCGAGTCGATGGCTCCCGAAGCGCCTCTTTGGCAGCGGACCCATCAGGACATCTGGTGGTACGCGGCCTCGATCCACGCCGACAACACGCCGGCCGGAACCCCCCAATGGGCACGCGACGTGTGGGACGGGATCGTGCAGGTGGATCGGAATGCCCCGATCGACATTCGGCCGTTCTGGGCCATGAAGACCGGGGGCCGCACCAGGCTGACCGACGATTTCTTTGACGAGATCAGAGAACGAACCGCGGCCGGGTTCAGGGTGGTGTTCACGTTGAAGGACGAGAATGCGAGCCCGGAGGATTTGAGGCGGGTGGTGGAGGAGATGTCCGCCCGGGACTCCTTGCCTTGGGGGGTCGGACTGTGGAACGAACTCGACTTCGGTGGTCGAAACTCACCCCGCGAGTTCTCCGACATCATGACCGCGGTGGACCTTCCCGGAGAGCTCGAGGCTCTCCACGATGAGTACGGGGTGATGGTGTCCCCGCCGGGGCTGGCCAGTTTCTCCAACATCATCCTGGAGGGCTACGGATCGGTGATCAAGGATCTGTTTGCCGGTCGCCGGGGGGTGTTCATCAAGGTCCACAGTTACGGGCACCTGCAGCCCAAGTACTGGGTTGGGTTCGATCTCAAGCAGAGGGTGCAGCAGGCGGTCGGGATGCCCGACGCGATCGTGATCATCGAGGAGACCGCCAACAGTTTCGTCGGTGAGGGGGAGCGCCCGAAGCCCGGTGTGGGTGACGCCCAGGGGGCGGAGTTCATGCGGGCGGCGATGTACGCCGGGATGCAGTCGGGGATGCCCACGGCCCACTTCATGCTGTATCACCGTTGGAGCAATTGGAACGACATCAGCGACCCCGTCGAGGGGGCGTTGAGACGCGACGTGGCCATGGCGGTGCTCGATGGGGTACGAGCAACTGCCGACAACAATCCTCCGGGTGCCCTGGAGCTGGAGAATCCGGTCGGCAAGGAAATCGATCCCTCGAAGTTCGGCCCCTGACGGTCTCGGCCTCGGGTCATCCCGTTCGGGCGGACTCGGTACCGATCGTGGTCCCGGGGAACGCAGCGACCACCGCGAACCAAAGCGAGGTTCGCAGCGGTAAGGGCTCGCCCGTGTCGGGGTTGGTGATGGTGGCACCGGTTCCGTCGGTGTCGACCGTGACCGTTCGTCCGGCGATCTCGGAGGTGAATGCACGGGCCGGTGCCACCGGCCAGGCCACGGGTGTGTCCCCGATGTCGGCAACCACCACGGTGCTGCCGGGGCTGAGGCGACGATCCTCGAGCACCCCCGGGGCGAGATCCCGGGGGGTGAGCCCGGCGTCGATGCGTTCGGCCATGCCCATGAACGGGTCGGGGAGGTACTCCTCTCCAGGCAG
>JAJRXJ010000205.1 GCA_024276355.1 Actinomycetes bacterium
CCTACAACGACGCGGGTTGGCACGACTCCCAGGCGCGCGTTCTCGTACTGAACAAGGATGTGGATGAGGTTCTGGCCGGCACGAAACCCATCGAGCCATTCTTCTTCCGAGCCAATCCCAACGATTGCGTCAACTTCAATCTGACGAACCGTTCGCCCAACTGGTTCGGAAACGACGACTTCCTCAGCCTCATCCAGACCAACATGGTCGGACAGCACATCCACCTGGTGAAGTTCGATGTCACCGGATCGGATGGTTCGTCCAACGGTTGGAACTACCAGCAGGCTGCGTTCTCCGAGTCCCAGAAGATCTACGACGACTCCGTGCGGACGGGTGAGCCGATTGTCGAACACCCCGAGCTCTCGCACATCGCCGGCCGGACGGCCACGTGTGACGCCGATCAGTTCGACAACGCCGACCTGGTCACCGACGGTTGCCGAATTCCGCTGCCGGACAATTTTAGCCCACAGTGGAGTTGCAACGCCGCGGGCGGAGAATGCCCGATGGGTCAGACGATCAAGGAACGGTGGTACGTCGATTACGACCTGCGGACCATCTTCACCCACGACCACCACTTCCCGGCCGAGGATCAGAACCGCGGCCTCTTCGGAGCGATGGTCGTGGAGCCTGCCAACATGGATGTGCGCGACCCCGAGACCGGGGAGTACTTCCAGCCGATCAACGACCCGGCCCATGGTGAGGTCTGCGGCAGCTCGTGCAACGCTGATTCCGTGGGCGCCCGCGTCGACGTGATCGGCCCGGGGCCCGACGACGACTTCAGAGAGTTCGCGCTGGCCATTCAGGACTTCGTGAGCCTGTATCGCCCGTGCACCGGGGCCAATTGTGCACCTTCCGCGATCCCCGGTGAGGAGCCGGTCGCTGCCCCCGATGAGCCCGAGGAATACCCGGACGACGATCCCGGAGTGATGGGGATCAACTACCGGACGGAACCGTTCGCGATACGCGACATATCCACCGACGTCCCCGGGGCCGACCCGGCGTACATATTCAGTTCGACGGTCCACGGGGACCCGTCCACCCCGTTGCTGCAGGCCTATGCCGGCGACTCCATACGCACCCGGGTCATCCAGGGTTCGCAGGAGGAGCAGCATGTGTTGCAGATCCACGGGATGCGCTGGCTCGACGAACCCAACGATCCTGAATCGCCGTTGGTCAACGCCAAGTCGGTGGGCATCTCCGAGGCATTCAACTTCGAGATACCGGGCATCGAGTGCGGTCTCAAGGAGTATTGCTTCGGCGACTATCTCTACGGGGGCACGTCCACCGACGACATGTGGAACGGTGCGTGGGGCCTGCTCCGCGTGTTCGGAGACCGCGTGCCGAACCTGTTGCCCCTGCCGGACAATGTCGACGTCGCCATTCAGGGCCGCGCGTCCTCCGACGTGACGGGCGCACCCCCGGCCAAGACCCTCGATCCGGGAAACACCTGCGTGGCCGGGTCGCGGCTGCGCCGCTATCACGTGATCGCAGTCGACACGCCGATCGTCTACGACGATGACGCCGGACAATACGACCCCTACGGCCTGGTCTACGCGGCCACGCTTCCGGGCGAATCGGCCCGCGAGGCGGCGGCGCGTGTACGTGCATCCAACCCCGAACCGATGGTGTTGCGGGCCAACGAAGGTGACTGCATCGAGGTCACCCTCACCAACATGATCGACCCCGAAGGGGCCTTCGCCACCGAGCACGCGCCGGTGGGGGCGGCCGAGGTGGCAAATGGCTTCGATCCGCCGCTGGTGGACGAGTCTCCCGAGGGGACACCGGCCGGGCTTCGCGTGTCGCTTCATGCCGCACTGGTCGAATACGACCCCCTGGGCTCAGATGGGGCCACCATCGGCTTCAACCCCGACCAGACGGTCGGGCCGAGGTCTCTGTCAGACCCGGTCGGGGCTGAGGGAGAGTCGATCCTCTACCGCTGGTACGCGACACCGGTGAGCCCGGGAGAGTTGGGGGCCATCAACCTCACCGACTACGGCGATGTCCGGGGCCACCGACATCACGGCTTGTTCGCGGGTCTTGTGATCGAACCCGAAAACGCCACCTGGAGCGATCCATACACCGGTGAGTTCGGAACGACATCGGCCCAGGCTCACATCCACGATCAGGACAACGGCGACTTCCGCGAGTTCGTGACCTTCTACCAGGACGGGCTCAACCTCTGGGACGCCAACGGGCCCTTGCCCGACCCGTCGGATCACGGTGGACTCGCCGATTCCGAGGACCGAGGCGAGAAGGGCCTCAACTACCGCACCGAGACCTTCCAGAAGCGACTCGGGCTGTCGCCGGGTTCGACCCTCGACAATCTCGACGCTTCCGACATCGCCCACGTGTTCTCGTCGGTGGTCCACGGGGATCCGGACACGCCCATATTCCGGGCCTACACCGGAGACAAGGTGGTCTGGAGAGTCTTGCAGGGTGCCGACAAGCCCCGACAGCATTCGTTTGCGGTGAGTGGGCACTCCTGGGCTCGACAACGCAACGAATTGCCGCAGAACGTCGAGACGATCGGCGTTCAGGGAGGCCTGAGCGTCGGTCGTTCACTCGACATCGATCTCATCGCCGGCGGTGATGTCGGGGGTGTCGGCGACTATCGCTATGGCGACACGGTCCTCGGCAACAAGCTCTCCGGTGGATGGTGGGGAATCTTCAGGGTCTACGCACCACCGAAACCCGGAGAGGATCCGGTTGCCGGCCTGGGGGTTCTCGATGATCCCCATACCGGGCTGACCCCCTTGGCGGTGCTGAGTCCTGCCACCACGACCACGACCACCACGACGACGACCACGGTGCCGCCGACCACGACGACCGTGCCGCCGCCGACCACCACGACGGTGCCTTCGTCGACCAGTTCCTCGTCGGCAACTTCGACGGTGCCTTCGTCGACCACCTCATCGACGGCGACAACGACTGGATCGTCGGCAACTTCGACCTCATCCCCGTCGACAACATCCTCGGGCAGCGGTGTACAGGCAACCACGTCGGTGCAGGTTGCCGGGCCGGCGACAACCACGTCCGCCGGGGGTCCCACCACCACCACCACCAACAACCAGGCCAACAACACGTCGGCGGCGGGATCCGGTGTGGCCGTTCTCCCGGCGATCGAAGTGGCGGCTCCAGCTGTGGCGGTCATCGGCAATCCGTCGTTCGTCGGCTGACCGGGGATTCAACATGCTGCAAATGACTGCCGATGGGGCATCCATGCCTTCCAGACGTGCCGAGTCGGACGAGAAACAGAAGCCGGCCAGGACAGCGACCCTCACCGTGGCGGTGATGGCCGCGGTCGTGATCGCCGCTGGCGCTTGGGGGATGTCCCAGGACGGTGGCGGTCACGATCATCATGAGGGTGATGTCGCCATCATCGGCGAGACCGTGGAGTTGCCCGACGCGTTGATCCGGGTCGACGCGGTTCGCCCGGAGATCATGGCCGCGATGCTGATGCCGGCCAGTCTCATGCCCGACATGGTTCAGGACGGCTACCGCCGCTTCGCCATCGACATGTCGATCGTCCCCACCTCCGAGAACGGCATGTCCTACGACATGGATCTGTTCACCATCAGCGGTGACGGACTCGACCCCACTCCGGTTCACCGGGCCGCCACCAAACCGGGGTTCGTTCCCCTGGGCAGCCAGGCCACGCTCACCATGCTCTTCGATGCTCCGCTGGAGATCGAACCGCTCTTTCTCAGCATCGAGGGAACCGACACCCAGATTCTCATCGACGGTGAGCTGGGCAATGGTCACCAGCATGGCGAGTCCCCGGCCGACATCGTGGTCAGCGGCTTCTTTCAGGCCGAGATCGAGGACTTTGAGTTCGCCCCGGACAACCTGATCATCGAGGCCGGCACCGAGATCAGCTTCCACAATCACGACTCGGTGGTCCACGATGTGACCGCACTCGACTATTCGTGGACAACCGACAATCTCTCGGAGGATCAGGACAGCGGCTCCATCGTCTTCGACACCCCCGGCACCTACAACTACTTCTGTTCGATACACCCCACGATGCGGGGAACGATCAGCGTGGTGTCGTCCTCGTGACCCGTCGTGGCCCCTCCGACCCCTGCTCCTCCTCCCTCGCATCTGTGACCTCGTAGGCGCCGTGGCGAGGCCCTCGAGGTCATAGATCCACCACCCCGGCTTTTCTGACCTCGTAGGACTGGTAGTGAGTCCTACGAGGTCAGAAAAGCGGGGGGCGAGAGTGGGAAACGGGGAGACGGGGATATGTCAGCGCTCGCGGGGATGGGTCAGTGCTCGCGTAGTCTGCGGATCCAGAAGAAGGCGGCCACGGCCACGGCATCCATTGCGTAGCTCAGCAGGGTGTGGCCGGCGAAGAACACCAGCTCCGACATCACCACCAACACGATGAGCGTGGCCCACTGGACCTTGCGCATGAACGGCCAGGCAGTAGCGGCCTTCTCGGGACGGGTCTTGGTGTTGTGGGCCATCGGGGCCTCCGCTCGAATTGGGTCGTTCCGTGGTGTACATCGGCATTCTCGGCCGGCCGTTCAACCGGATGTCGCATTTAGGTCGTTTCGGCTGGTGCGCAGGTCGGCAAGTTTCGGCACAGGCCGAGGTGTGATATGCCGTTGACCGTGAATCGGCGGTGCTTCCGGTGGAACCGACGTGGCTTGAAGCCGCTCAAGACGACAATGGCCATCGCCGTGTGGCTGTTGTTGACTATGAACTTGCCGGCGTCGTCAGCTTCCGCAGCGGTTGGCGATCTCGATGCCAGCTTCAATTTGATTGGAGTGGCCGCCACGGATGTGGGGGCTGGCAACAGCCCCGACTTCGGCCGGTCGGTGGCGGTGGATGCCTTGGGACGCTTGGTGGTCGGCGGTTCCTGCGACAACGGAACTGCCACCGAGTTGTGTGCAGTCAGGTACGCGTCGGTGGGCGTACTCGACAGGACGTTCAGCAGAGACGGAAGGATTACCACCAACGTCGGCAATGCCTCCGATCCGGACGTTGGCAGATCAGTGGCAGCCGACAGCCTCAACCGGGTCATCGTTGCGGGGCAGTGTTGGATGTCGACAGGTTGGGACATGTGTGCTGTCAGGTACACAGCCGGCGGCGTGCTCGATACCGCCTTCGACGCAGACGGCGTGGTGACCACGAACATCGGCGGTGGAGCAAGATCCGACATTGGTAATGCCGTGGTTGTCGACTCGGTCGGCGCCGTTACCGTCGCCGGGCAGTGCCACAACGGCACCGACTGGGATGTCTGCCTGGTCCGCTACACCTCCGCCGGGGCTCTCGATACGAGATTTGGTTCTGGTGGAATCGCCACAGTGAGTTCCCCGGGGACCGAGATCGTCAACTCGGCGGTGCTCGACAGTCAGGGTCGGGTGGTTGTTGCAGGACAGTGCGAGTCGGGTGGAAGCCTGGGGCTCTGTGTCGAAAGGTTCACCACCACAGGAGCGCTCGACCCGACATTCAATGGCACCGGCAAGGTGGTCACCGACGTAGGACTCGATTCTCTCGATGATCAAGCGCAGTCGATAGCGATCGACTCGGCAGGGAGAATAGTTGTTGGCGGAACTTGCTCAGTGGGAACGGCGTCGACGATTTGCGTGGCCCGATACATGGCATCGGGTCTACTTGATGGTTCGTTCGGCGTCGGAGGAATCACCTCAACCGACGTGGGTAACGATGGGGTGGGCGACATCGGGCGGTCGGTGACGGTGCAGTCGACAGGAGCGCCGGTTGTCGCCGGTAGATGCCGTTCTGTCACGGTTTGGAACTTTTGCCTGGTCCGTTACACGGCGAGTGGGGTGCTCGACACATCGTTCAGCGCGGATGGCGTTGCGGTCACCGACATCGGGGCCGACAACCTGCCGGATCTCGCAGAGTCGATAGCCGTCGATGGCAACGACCATTTGGTCGTCTCCGGACAGTGCTCATCCTCGACGGGACAGAATCTCTGCGTGGCCCGCTATGTGGGTTCCCCGATAACTCTGCCAGGTCCTCCGACGGCTGTCTCCGCCCAGAGCTTCGATGGGGCGGTCACGGTGTCCTGGTCGCCACCCCTGTCGGACGGCGGCAGCCGTGTCGTGAAGTATCGGGCGAGCGCTGCCGAGGGCGGTATCCCATGCATTTCATACGGCCAATCGTGCATGGTCTCTCAGCTCCAGAATGGGGTTACGTATCACATCACCGTCGAGGCATTCACGCAGGCCGGGTGGGGGCCCCCGTCACCAGCGAACGTCACGGTCGTTCCCCTTGGCGACATGCAGGCACCTCGATTGATCCACGCGGTCGGTGGCGACCATCACATCAGTGTGAGTTGGACTCCCCCGGACCCCAGAACCGGCCGCACGATCGCGGGTTACCTCGTAACCACGACCCCGGGTGGCCCGTTTTGCTCGACCTTGTCTCTCTCGTGCGACCTCACCGGTCTTCCGAATTGGACTTCCTACCGCATATCTGTGGTCGCGATGTCGACCGACGGCACGGTGGGGCCATCGGGATACGGCGGGTCTGTGGCGACGAGGGCCCCGCTGGGCGTGCCGCGCGATTTTTCTCTGAGCGCTGGGGGTGACCTGACATGGTCAAGCGGCAACGATCCTCAGGCCCCGTTGTACTCTGATGTGACCTACCGGGAGATTGAGTCCCCGACTGCTTGGCTGGCACCGATGTTCCCGGTTTCTCAGCCACTGAGTCGACGTCGGCTGCTCCCGCAAATAGTGGGCGGATCGGAGGTCGGGATCGACAACCATCGCTACAACGCGCAACTGATCGCGTACTACCACGATGAGCCCGTGTATTCCTGCGGGGGCGTGCTTCTAAACCCCAGAACTGTCCTGACGGCGGCTCACTGCACGGAGTTCGAATCGGCGCCTGGAGTGGTCGTGCGGCCCGACTACATTTCCGTGATCTACGGGCTGGATGATTGGACGACGCTCACAGCCGCTTCGAGATTCGACCATCTTGCGTTTTCGACTTTCTTTCGACCCCACGGCAGCTACGACCGCGCCACCGGCGTCAACGACATCGCACTCCTCAGCCTCGACAGGTCGGTGAGGCTCGACTACGCCGACACGCTTCCGCTATACGACTATCCGGGCCCGATCGACGGGGCTCACGGATTCGTGACCGGATGGGGCGATATCGACAACGGCGGTACAGCGTCGAAACGCCTCAAGGGCGCCGACGTGATCGTGGACGAATCATGCGGGTCATGGCCAACCGTGCTCGGGGCGAATTGGGATCCCTCGGGTCGTGTATGTGCCAGTGGCTCTCCGAGTGGGGCGTGCCACGGCGACAGCGGCGGTCCATTGGTCGTGAAAAGGGACGGCGTCATTTATGTCGCCGGAATTGTGTCGTTTGGTTCCTCGCTTGGATGCGCTGTCGATCCGAACCTCCCAGACGTCTACACACGGGTGTCGGATTACGCAGATTGGATCAGGCAGCTCACCCAGAACGAGTGGACCACGGTGAGCGGTGGTTGGGATTCCAACGGTCCGATCCTTCATATTCCCGGTGTCCACCGAGGAATGTCCTTCGCGGTGCGGATCACCTCGTGGCTACCCCAGCAATTCGGAGGGGCCTCTGCCACTTCGCCGTTGACGGTCGTGGGTGCGCCGCCGATCACGATTCTCGGTCCTGCCCAACTGGGGGTCGATTGCCGACAGCCACAGGTCTCGCCGCTGACAGACGTGTCCCGCCGTTCGTTCGCCTTCAATGCTGTCGGTTGCCTGTTCAACCTGGGGATAACGACCGGCACTTCCCCGACCACGTTCTCGCCATCGAATCTTGTGACTCGCGAACAGATGGCCGCATTCCTGGCGCGTTTCTATGAGACGATCACCGGTAACGATTGCTCTGGAACTTTCAGATTCGTCGACGTGCCACCGACTTCGTATGCCTATGACGCCGTTGCGTGCATCAAGGAGTTGGGCATCACCACAGGAACATCTCCGAGTCGCTATTCCGCCAATTCGATCGTCACTCGCGAGCAGATGGCATCGTTCCTCGCCCGCCTCTACCGGGTGATCACCTACCGACCCTGCACTGGTACACCTGCGTTTGCGGATGTGCCCGCGACATCGTTCGCTCGTGGCGATATCGCGTGCATTGCCAAGCTTGGCGTAACCAACGGCACTTCCAGCACCACGTATTCCCCGCAGGGACTGGTGACTCGAGAGCAGATGGCGGCTTTTCTCGAGAGGCTTTACCTGGTGGTGAGCGGCTGACCGGGTGCTCCGCCGGTCACCTCCAAACTTCTGTCCGAATGTGTCCGATCATGTGGTGCATACTGCATCCATGGTCGTCGAGGCAGTAGCCACAACCGGCATCTATTGCCGCCCAGAGTGCGGGGCCCGGCCGCTGCCGGACAACGTCTCGCCGGTCGTGTCATCGGTGGCGGCCGAGGCGCTCGGCTACCGGCCGTGCCTGCGTTGCCGACCGGATCGTCAACCGACTGACGTTCGTGCTGGTGGTGTTCCGACGCCGGTGGCCACGGCGATCAGTCTGATCAGCGACGGTTTCCTCGACCGGTTCGACGACGACGCCCTCGCCGTGGCGGTCGGCTACAGCACCCGCCAACTCCGGCGGTTGTTCGAACAGCACGTCGGCGCAACTCCGGCGTTCGTGGCTCGCAGCCGCCGGGCGCATTTCGCCAGACGACTTCTCGACGAGACCAATCTGCCCATGGCCGTGATCGCCGGTGCGGCCGGCTTCGGGAGCGCCCGCCAGATGAATCGAGTGGTGGAATCGATCTTCGGTTTCGCCCCGAGCGTGCTGCGGGCCAAGCGCCGCCGGGGAGATGTGCTGACGGCTGACGGCGGCCTCAGGCTCCGTCTTCCGTTTGTCGAACCGCTCGATCGGCGGGCCGTGTTGGCCCACCTGGCTCCGAGGGTCACCCCCGGAGTTGAGGCGCTCGACGGCACCGTCTACCGCCGCACCCTCATGGTGTGCGGCAACCCGGGTTTGGTGGAGATTGATCTCGGTGGCGATGGTGGCCACCTGGAGATGCGGGCCCATCTGCCCTCGTTCGACTCGATCATCGACGATGTGGCCCGGGTGCGGAACATGTTCGGGCTCGACGACGATTCGGTGGCCGCGGAAACCCAGCTGGCATACGATCCACTGATCGGTGCTCTGATTCGTGCTCGTCCGGGTTTGCGGGTGGTGGGCGGCTGGGATCGGTTCGAGACCGCGGTGCGGGTGATCATCGGCCAGCAGGTGTCGGTGGCCGGGGCGACCACGATCACCGGGCGGATCGCCGAAAGCTACGGCGTACCGCTGCCGGGTTCGGCGCTGGGGCTCGATCGGCTGTTCCCCACGCCCGACTGCCTCATCGACATCGACACCGAGGGGGCTGGGATGCCAGGGGCCCGGGTGGCGGCTGTGGCCGCATTGGCCCGGGCCGTGGTCGACGGACGGCTCGACCTGTCGGGGGCGGTCGGCTCGGACGTCACCCGGGCCCAATTGCTTGAACTCCCCGGGGTCGGGCCGTGGACCGCCGATGTGGTCATGATGCGGGCCATGCGCGACCCCGACGCGTTCCCGGCCGGTGATCTCGGAATCCGCCGGGCCGTGGCTCGGCTGACCGGTTGTGCGACCGATCCGACCGAGGCCGAGGTCCGCGAAATTGCGGACGCGTGGCGTCCCCATCGGGCCCTGGCCGCCCAACATCTGTGGGCATCGCTCCACGATCCGTCACCCGAGGAGCAGCAGTGAAGGAACTCGAAAAGACCACCGTCGACACCCCCATCGGTCGGCTCACCCTGATCGCCTCATCCGAAGGGCTCACCCACATCCTGTTCGATGGTCGCGAACCCGCAGACGAAGGGCTCGACGGACCGGTGCCCACGGTGGTCGACAATGCGATTCTCAACGCGGCGGCTTCACAACTCCTGGAGTATTTCGACGGCACCCGCAAGGAGTTCGACATACCGCTCGACCCCTCGGGAACCGATTTCCAGGTCGAGGCGTGGATGGCGCTGGCCGACATCCCCTACGGCCGGACCACCACGTACGCCGATCAAGCGGAGGCCATCGGCCGTCCGAACGCCGTGCGGGCCGTGGGTTCGGCCAACGGCGCCAACCCGATCCCGATCGTGTTGCCGTGCCACCGGGTGATCGGCTCCAACGGGTCGCTAACCGGATACGCCGGGGGAGTCGACCTGAAGCGTCGGTTGCTCGACATGGAGCGGTCCCAGCAGACTCTCCCCCTCGCGTGATGGACGGGCCTACCACACGGGTGGTGCGGGGGGCTTGCCACCACGACTGCCCGGATACCTGCGTGTGGGATGTCACCGTCGACAACGGCCGGGCGGTGAAGCTTCGGGGCAACGCCGACCATCCGTTCACCCGTGGTGAGCTTTGCCCAAAGGTCAACCGCTTTCTCGAGCGGGTGTACCACCCCGACCGCATCATCCGGCCGATGCGACGCACGGGCCCGAAGGGTTCGGGTCGCTTCGAGACGATCTCGTGGAGCGACGCGATCGCCGAGATCTCCGAACGACTTGAGGAGGTGATCGGTCGCGCTGGGGGAGAGGCCGTGTTGCCGTATTCGTTCGCGGGCACACAGGGGCTCGTCCAGATGGGGGTGATGGCCGATCGCTTCTTCGGGGCCATCGAAGCGAGCGACATTCGACGTGATCTCTGCGGAGTGACCGCCTCGATGGGCGCGGCCGAGGTCTACGGCCGGCCGTACGGAATCGACCCGGAGGACATGGCCCAATCACGGACCATCATTTTGTGGGGCACCAACACCAAGCTCACCAATCGTCATCTCTGGCCCACGATCGAGACGGCGCGGTCACGGGGTGCAACCGTCGTGGTGATCGATCCGATCCGCACCGCCACCGCCGGTGCCGCTGATCACTTCATCCAGATTCGGCCCGGTACCGATGTTGCCCTTGTGCTGGCAATGATCAACGTGCTCGATTCTGAAGGTCTGGTCGACGTCGACTTCATGGCCGCCCGGGCCACGGGATGGGACGAATTGCGGGCCAGCGCACAGGCCATGCCCCCGAATCTCGCGGAGTCGATCACCGGTGTTCCCGCATCCGGGATCGAATGGTTGGCCAAGCTCTACGGAACCAATCGTCCCGCGGTGATCCGCACGCTCATAGGCCCCGAGCATCGTGAGCACGGGCTCGACATCATGCGGGCGGTGGCCATGCTGCCGGCGGTCACCGGATCGTGGACCGAACACGGTGGTGGTCTCGCCCGCTCCACCGAGGTCTTGCACCACACGGCGCTCGGATCGGGCCACGGAGGCGCTCGCCGTCGCCGGACGTTCAACATGGCCGACCTGGGCGCAGTGCTGGCGGGATTCGGTGGCAGCGGTGATCGGCTCGACCCACCGATCGAGGTGCTGATCGTCCACAACTCCAACCCGGCGGTGATCTGCCCGGACCAGAACGCGGTGGTCGATGGTCTCGCCCGCGAAGACCTGTTCTGCGTGGTGATCGAACAGTTTCTGACCGACACCGCCCGCTACGCCGATGTTGTTCTCCCGGCCACCACCCAGATCGAACATCTTGATCTGGCGATCGCCTGGGGTCATGTCCACCTGGCGCTCAACAAGCCGGCCATCGAACCGGTCGGTGAGTGTCTGCCCAACTCGGAGATCTTCCGTCGGCTGGCCTCGGCGATGCACCTGGACGCTCCCGGGCTGGCCGACACCGACGAGGCCATGGTCCGCCAACTGCTCGATTCCGACCACGAATGGCTCTACGGAATCAGCTACGAATCTCTCGACCGTCTCGCGTGGCAACGGCTCGCCATTCCCCCAGACTGGCGCCCCCACACCGAGGTATCGGAAGGCGGCTCCGGCGGCCGAATTCGACTCGGCGGTCTCGAATATCGACCCGGCCTCGAAACCCCCGAGGGCTCGCCGGCTCTGGCCGAGCGGTTCCCGCTCACTCTCATGTCGCGCAAGCAACACCCCAAGTTTCTCAACGCGGGCTACGGCGGGTTCGACCGACACCTGCCTTCGGTTGGGCGCCCCACGCTTGCCGTCCATCCCGATGATGCCGCCGCTCGCGGGATCGTCGAGGGTCGGGAGGTCACGGTGTTCAACGATCGGGGCGCGCTCACGGTGATAGCCGAATTGTCCGACGAGGTGCAGCCTGGTTTGGTCACGATGCCCTTCGGTTGGTGGCACCGCCACACTCCGGATGATCGTGGTGTCAACGCCCTCACCAACCCCCGATCGGTTGGTGGAGTCGGCTCGGCTGCGTTCCACGAAACCCTCGTCGATGTCCGCCCCGCCCCCTGACCCGGCTGACCCGGTTTTGTGAACGTTTGGAGTCCCATATGGGACTCCAAACGTTCACAAAACCGGGTGGAGGGGTGGCATCATGGGGGATGGCTTCGACAAGTACATCCCTCACGATCACGGGTTGGTCGGGTTCGTGGTCCGCCGACGATCCCGATGCCAATTTCAAGGCCGACATCGCTGCCTATTCCCATCTCGACCCGCTTGTCACCATCACCAACCTCAGCGAGTCGATCGATGTGCCGGTCGGGTCGATCGTCCACTACGTACTGGCGAAGTGGGCGACTGAAGGCAGCGGCGGACTTCTCGAATTGGGGCCGAGAATGGCGAGACGTCTCAAGGAGCCGTTCGAACGAGCCGAGGCCGAGGGCACAGACGAGGCCCGGCTGGCCGCATACGAACAGGCCCGGCAGATGATCGAGTGGCTCAACCTTCCACTCGATCGTCCCGATATCTATCCGGCTTGATGGGTGACCCGCCGGCCTCTCACCTATCGTGTGCGAATGGCGCGAACCATTCAGGCGGACAGCCCACCGTGGTCCGGCAGCGGGCCACCAATGACCCAGACGAGAACCTGGATCCCTGAGCCTGGTCTGAATGTGCTCCAGGCCATTGCTCTCGGGGCGGTGGGATTCGATCTTGCGGTCCAGCATCCGGTTGGATTGGCCACAGCAGCGTCATTCGGATTGATGGTCGGCGGATCGTTTCTTGGAGGTTGGGGCACCCGCCGTGCGGCGCGTCCGATGCTCTTGGCCGTGGCCGGCCCGGCCGCGATGCTGATGGTTCGCGAATCGATCTGGTTGGTCACCCTCAATGTGCTTGCCGTTCTGGGCCTGCTGCTGCTGGCCGCGGTCGTGCGTGATGAGCCCAACCCGGTGGCGGCGGCCCTCGGTCGTCTCATCAGACCGTTGCGCATGATGGAACCGGCTTTCCGGTCGGTGCACTTGGTTGGCAAGTCGGTGAAAGCGGTGGCGCCGACACCCCGAGACATCTCGCCGAAAACGCGGGCGATCCTGCGGGGTGTGGCTGTCGCAGTACCCGTTGTTGCGGTGTTGGGGGCACTGTTGGCATCGTCCGACGCGTTGTTCAGATCGATCTTCGAGTTCTCGATCAACATGCCCCTGATCGGCGAGCATGTGTGGTTTCTGATCGTCGGTGGCGTCATCAGCGCCGGGATGGCCGGCCATGCCTGCTGGGGAGAGAACCGCGATCGAGTGACCCCTCCCGAGTTGATAGGGCCGACTGAACTCGTGATTGCTCTCGGAGGGATCGTCGGTGTCTACAGCGTCTTCGTGATCACCCAGGTGGTGGCCATCACTGCCGGAGCCGGGTACGTGCGCCGCAACACGGGGTTGACATACGCGGAGTACGCACGGCAGGGGTTCTTCCAGTTGCTCGCCGCAGCCGCACTGACTCTTGCGGTTCTGCTCCTGCTCGACCGCTACAGCGACACCGCCGGACGTGGTCAAAGGTGGGTGGGCCCGTTGCAGCAGACAACGGTGGTGCTGACCCTCTCGGTTGTGGCCGTGGCCATCAGAAGGCTGTTCCTGTACGAGTCCGAGTTCGGCCTCACGATGCTGCGATTCTCGACGATCGTGTTTGCTGGGTGGATCGGAATCGTATTCGTGCTCTGTGGTCTCAAGCTGGCGAATCGACTCGGTCCCGATTTCACCAATTCGGTCATGGTCTCGGCGTTTCTGGTGCTCATGACCGTGAACGTGGCCAATCCGGAGTCGCTGGTGGCGTCACGCAACATCGACCGCTTTGGCGGGACCGGGCAGCTCGACGTCGAATATCTGCTCGAGAGCCTTGGGGACGATGCTCTTCCCACGATTCTCTCCAACGCCGAGACTCGCGGTCCGGCGTGTGCCCGCCTCTCACGTCCCGATGACCGCTTGCTGGTGTTCAACCTGTCCAGGAGAAGCGCGGCGGCGTACGACTCCCACTGCCGCTGAACACCTCCTTATACCCGGTTTTGTGAACGTTTGGAGTCCCGTACGGGACTCCAAACGTTCACAAAACCGGGTATAAGGGTCAGGACTCGAGGTAGTCGATCACGTCGGCGGCGGAGTAGCTGTTGGTGTCGGTGCACAGGGCACGTACCACGGCGGTCAGGTCGTCACCGGAGGTGACGATCGGAGGCTCGGGTCGCCCCTTCCGGACCTGGGGCAAATTGATGGTGGCCATCAGGCCGTTGCAGAGGCACTTGCGGCCGTCGGTGTCGAGGGGATCGCCACCCTTGCGCTCGTAGGCACTTCGGGGCTCGGCTGCGCACCGGTAGCCGAGTTCTCCGTCGGGCTTCTGATAGGTCGATCGGAGATAGCCAAGATCACACACCCGTTCACGGGCATCGACGACGTCGGCTTCGGAAACCGTGCCCTCGACCTCAACGACCTTGAACGGATAGCCGCTCGGCGAGGCCAGCGGGTCGGTTAACACCTTGACCCCGCCGTTGAGGGCCTGCCTGATCACCTCGGCCTTCATCGAGGGTTCGATGCCGGACTCGTTGCAGTAGGCGAAAGCCGTGCCCACCTGGATGCCGGCGGCGCCGGACTCGAGAGCGGCGGCGAGACTGCCGGGTCGACCCGAACCACCGGCCAACCAGAAAGGCAGACCGACCTTGGCCAGCTTGGCCAGGTTGACCTCGTCGCGGGGGCCGTACTCGGGTTGACCGAGATCGTCGAACACCCCCTTGCCGCGCGGTGGAGCGTTGTGGCCCCCGGCGATCGGGCGCTCGACCACGAACCCGTCCGGGCAGTTCTCGGGGTTGCGCGACAAGAACAACGACAGGGTGTTCGACGAGATGATCGCCAGGAATCTCGGCCGCTGCCGGGGCCAACCGTCGGAGACGACGGACCGGGGATCGAAGTCGACGAAGTGCTCGGTGTCGGAGTCGATGACCTCGAGACGCTGCCGGATCGGTTCGCCAAGTGAGAGCCTGGTGAGCATCGGTGGAATGTCGATCGGAATGCCGGCACCCATGATCACGAAGTCGGCACCGGCCAGGATGGCACCGAGCAGGGCATAGGGCGTGGGCAGCTGAACCTTGGTGAGGTGGTTGACCCCAACCGGGCCGTTGTGGCCCTCCTTGGCCAGCCAGATCTCACCGAAGTTGGCGAGAACAGTGAGATTGATCAGATGCTGCGGAGGCGTGGCGCTCAGCTTGGTGACATTGCGGTACGGCTCGTCGGGATGCTTGCCGCCCTCGACGAAGTAGCGGTCGAGGACGTCGGCCACGATTTCCTGGTTCGGGAACGCCGCGTAGGCCCGGCGCAGGTGACCGCCGGGGTCGCCATCGCCGAGTCGGCGGACGTGGACCACGTCGATCGCCACTCCCGACACGACACCGAGATGGCCGCGTCGGGCCACCGCGTTGGCGAGTCGCCAATCGGAAACGCCAACTCCCATGCCGCCCTGGATGATGCGAGGAAGGGTTTTTGTCACGCAAGGATTCCGATCGCGGGGCTTGAATGGTTGGTCAACTCGTCGGCTGCCCTCACGGCATCCGTAGCCAACGATGATACGCCGATACCGCGGTAGCCCCAGCCCGTGAACTCCAGACCGGGATGAGCGTCGAGTGCCTCGTCGAGGTCGGCCAACCACGCGGGATGGCCGATTCGATACTGGGGAATGCCGCTTTGCTGTCGGATTACCTTGGTGAACGAGGGCCGCGCCTCCACCCCGATTGCGGTCGAGAGTTCGCGGACGGCGGTGGCTATGAGATCGTCGTCGGACAGCGACATGATCCGCGGGTCGGCGTCGCCGCCATAGATGGCCTTGACCATGCGGCAGCCATCCGGAGCCCGGTTGGCCGCGTACTCCGACTCGAACAGCATCCCGAGGGCGTGGATCGGTTCGCCGGGACCGGTGAGGAAGCCAAAGCCCGGCGGCACCGGCATGTCGCAGGCCTTGCCTCCAAGACCCACGATCGCGACCTTGGCGGTTGGGCGGCCGGTCAGTAGGGAAGTGAGATCGTCGGGGACGATCCGCGAAGCCGCCTCGGGCGCCAGGGCGATGACAACCGCGTCGGCCTCCAGGGTTTCGGGACCTTCAACCAACCAACGCGTCCCCTTGGGGCGAACCGATCTGACCGGAAAGGACCCGCGGTAACGGTCCCCCAGAAAATCGGCCAGCTGGGCCGCAACCGACGCCATGCCATCGGTTGCGGTGTGGGCGGTGGCTCGGGGTGTGCCCTTCTCCCGGGCTCCGGCGCGGGCGATTCCGCCCCTTATGAGGCTGCCGGATTCGTCCTCGAGGGCCACCAGTTTCGCGAACGCCCCCCTTGCCGACATCACCGACGGATCGCCGGCGAAGACTCCGTGGGCCATGACGTTGGCGATCATCGTGCCGGTCTCGGGCCCCAGTCGACGACACATGAAATGAAGCAGCGACTCGTCGCCCTCGGGGGGAGGGGTGTGAACCCATGGTTCGCGCAGAACACGCAACTTGGCCCGCCAACTCAGCACCGGCGAGAGCGCGATCGCGGGAGAATCCTTCAACTCATGGATGGCCCCGTGGCGGAACGCCCAACGACGCCGGGCCGAGGCGGGCGACTCCACCAACTTGACCCCGGCGGTGTGAAGCAGCGGACTCAACTCGGGATGGGGAAGCATGAAGGTGCCGGCGGCGGGCTCGAGCAGGTAGCCGTCCTCGCGCACCGTGCGGGCCACCCCGCCGGGGAGGTCGGTGGCTTCCACCACCGTGGCAGAG
>JAJRXJ010000206.1 GCA_024276355.1 Actinomycetes bacterium
CCATTCTCCGGCGAACACAGCCCTGATGTGTCCTGGATGCTCCACGATGGCGCTGCAGGCGTGCGGCATGGCGGTCCCGCCGCCTCAGCGCCGACGCATCCTGAATCCCAGCCGCCTTACGGTGCTGGGATACGCCTTGCGAAGCCACTTTTCCGCGAAGTCCATTCGGCGGTAGCGGGTGAGTGCTTCGATTATCAGAAGATCGAAAGCGGCGCTCTCCAGCCAGCCGACATCCTTGCGAAATCCACAGACAGCCTTCGCTCCGCTCATGGTCAGGAACTTGTCGAGCCGCTTCACCGGCACATCAAGGGTGCTGCATGTACCGAAATAGACAGTGGTGTTCTTGGCCCGCCCATCAAGCGCCTCGGCGATCTGTTCGATCTCCACCCGGCTCCCCCCGATCCGGACCAGCCCCGGCCCGCCATGGAAGCCCAGATACAACAATCGGTACTTCTCGTATCGAGCCTGGGTCGAAATATCGAGGTAGTGCTCGAACTCATCAACGGTTCCGCAGTCACGGTGGATTGCCTCGACCGCTTTCTGCTGTTCGAGCAACTCGAGCAACGGCCGCAACGACGACCGGTCACGAAGGTCAGATGACCAATTGCTTTCGAGACAGAAGACGCCTGGAATCTGTCGCCTCGGCAAGAACCCTCCTCCAGCCCTCCAATACCAGCGGGACCGGTTGCCACCGCCTGCTGTCGGGCGCCGTGACGATAGTACGGACCAGCTCGCTGCGCCCGAGTGGGCGCTCGCCAACCCAGCAGGCGAAACGTTGGGCAGTCGATGACCCCATTGCGCGCATATACGAAACAATTGTTTTATATATGATCGGTATCTGGTACGGTGCCGGACATGGACTTCATGCACCCGGTCGAAGCCGTGATCCCCGGATCACAAGGCCGGGTGCTGGCCGTGCTCGCCGAGACCACCGCTGATCTCAACCTGCGCACCGTGGCTCGGCTGGCCGGAGTGAGCCCAGCGCAGGTGTCGCGGGTGCTTCCCGGCCTCGTTGAACTGGGCCTCGTGGAGCGACGCGAGGCGCCACCTTCATCACTGTTTCGACTCAACCGCGACAACCTCGCCGCTCAGCTCGTCATCGAGCTTGCCCGGTCACGCAACACGGCACTCGAACGCATGGGGGCCACCGCCCGCGAGCTGCCCCTCCCACCCGCGAGCGTGATCGTCTTTGGTTCGTTCGCTCGACGCGAAGCCGACCACCACAGCGACATCGACATCGTGATCGTCCGCCCCGACGACATCGACGAAGACGACGACACCTGGGCGAACGGGCTGGAACATTGGCGCGGAAGTGTTCAGGCACTCACCGGCAACCCAGTCGAGGTGATCGAGATCAGCCAGACGGAAGCCAGCGAAAGGCTCGCTGGCGGTGACCCACTGTGGACAGATGTAGCCAACGACGGTGTGGTGGTCCACGGAGCAACTCTCGACCAGCTCCGAGGCACGGTTCATGCCTAAACCCATGAGGACACGGCCGGTGTCGGCAGCCCAGATGCGGGCGTACGCCGGCAAAGCCGAGGAATACGTTGATGCCGCCAGCGACGAACTCCAGTCCGGGCGACACATCGCAGCAACCAGCCTGGCGATTCACGCCGCGATCAACGCGTCCGACGCAGTGTGTGGTGCACGACTCGGTCGCAGAGCCGCAGGCGACGACCACGACCAAGTCTTGACCCTGCTCGCCCAGGCAGGACCCGACGGTGCCAGCATCGCGAAGGACCTACGCCGACTCCTACCACTCAAGACGAAGACCGAATATGAGCCGGACAACATCGCTTCCGGAGTTGCCAAGAAGGCGGTTGAGCGTGCACGACGATGCGTCTCAACCGCGCGGGCAGTCACCGCCGGCTTCAAGTAGCCGCAGAGGCATGGGGACGCCCGGTCCCTCGGCAGAACGGATCGGCAAGACCAACCATCCGCGCCCGACCCAGCGGCGGTGGCCGACCTCGATTCCATCCTCACCCCCAGAAAATGCACGTCGGGTCAGCGTCGATCTCATCGAGCAACTCCGTGACGTGTTGCGTTGGTTCGGTCAGTTCGTAGAGGTGGAATCGGCTGTTGCGGTCTGGCCAGTAGAGCGTCCACTCGCTGCGCTTCATCACATACCTCAGACGTGCGACCGGTGTTCGGATCCACTCCGGGCCCATCCAGTCACTCCACGGTGGACGGCAATCGAGGATCGTGAGACCGCGTGGTGTCTCATCCACCTCGAGACGCATCTCGTCGAGATACTCCGCCGGAGTTCGAGCAGCCGCCCACCGGCGCACCCGCGCCGCGTCGAGCTCAGGAACCATCTCGATCGTCACCGGAATCATCGGACATAGGTGAAGATTCGTCATGCCCGGCAGACACGATCTCGGCCGTGCCCGACTCATGTTCTGGGCTACCCCTGCGATTCGCCATCACCCGACCGTAGTTCGCGGCGAGCCATCACGCGGATGGACCAAACCCGAACCACTACAGGTCGAAAGAGCGTCACGGCTCACCACTACAGTCGTGACGATGGCGCGATCAAGAAAACCCAAACCGATGGAGACGTTCGAGGCGAACATCGCCGAGGCCGAGGACTGAGGGGCTGTGGTGTCCGACGGCGGGAATGGGACCATGGGTGTGGCCGACTGGATGACCTGGCGTTTCGGGCGCGGAGTGAACAGCCAGATGAAGTCACTCACCCAGCAGCACCGGTACCGGTTCGCATCTCGCCGTGGCCTTCCGTTGGCTCAAGCCGCCCTGTTGATGGGGACCGGCGATGGCATCGTTCTCCATCCGGTGGTGCCGTCGGAGGGGAAGCGGATCTCCTCGCGTATTGTCCCGTTCGTCGACGAGACCGATGATCGGCTCGTGGTTGCTGTCGGCTGTCACGAACCGCCGAAGGAAGCACAGCTCGCGCTCGCTTACTCGCTGGCGCTTCTCGATGAGCGAGAGCTGCAGCTTGTCGTGCCTTCAGGCACGGAATGGCCGACCCTTTCACGCCTGCCCTGGCTCGATATCTCGGCGCGGGTCTTTGTTCACGACGGCGACGATCCCGACTCCGTTCGCGAGGTGCCGATCCCGACGCGGTCCATGGTGCTGAATCAGTACGCCGACAAGATCGTCACCCATGTCGCAGACCTGGGTGATCGGGCCGATTGGGTGCGCGGTCTGACTGATTGGGCCAGCGCACACCCTGAGCTGGTGACAGCACATCGGCCCAGCTATCTCGCATGGCACTGCCGAGGCCGGTCGGTGCTTGAGATCCGTCGCGCCAGAGCGGGTCTGCATGTCCGGGCCGGAGTGATCTCTTCCAAACCCGAGGAAACTCCTTTCTCGCCCGGGGTGGAGTTAGACGTTGCCGGACCAGTCACCGATGGCGAACACGCATCGCTCGTGGACGCCGCCGAGATTGCAGTGTCGGAGCGTCTCGACGGGACCGACACGGCGCATGTGGAGCATCGTTTTCAGGCCCGCCTCGCTCACAGCGAGATCGGGTCGCGCCTCTCGCTGACGGTGATGCTTCGGGAGTTCCCGGCCTTTCGCCCTGGAGCCACCAAGCCGCAACGCAGCTTCATCGACTTTTTGGCCCGTGACAATGACGGCACCATCCATGTCGTTGAGACCAAGATCGGCCACGACCCGATGATCGCCCTGCAGGCACTCGACTACTTCGTGTGGGCCGAAGCCCATCGATCGGCAATCGCCGAGCATCTGGGTGCCGGCTCTGCCGCTACGACGTGTGTCGATCTCGTGATCATGCGGCCCCAGGGGCAGAGCTTGGTCGATGACGCTACCCGCTGCGTTCTCGACAGGCTGTCTCGTCGGGTGAAGTGGCGGGTCTTCGAGGCCATCGGGGATCTCGACGGCGATCTGAGCCTCGAGGCCGTCGCCCGTTGTCGGACCACAAGTGGCCGACGATGGGTGGACGCAGTCGACCGGCGGGTATCGAGCGCGACCACGATCGCCGGCGAAACACTCGCTCGAGGCTGGTTCGCATCACCCGGCGACGGGTTCGCTCCGGGCGCCGAAGCCGCTGCTGCTCAACTCATCGCCCGAGGCGACGCCCATACGCATCTCGGCCATGTCCGCTCATCGCAACGCTTCGCTATCAACCTTTTCGGGGCGCTCGGCCGGCCGGGGGTGGCACAGCTTCTGGCTGGGTGGTTCGGGCCGATGAAGTCTGTGCATCTTCCCGAGCTTGAGTGGACCGATCCCGAAGATCGTCTGAGCGAGTCGACCAGCGGCCGCCCCCACCAGACGCAAGTCGACGTGATGCTTGCCGGCACAACCAAGCGGGGGGCGCGGGTCGCGGCACTAGTGGAAGCCAAACTCACCGAGACAAGCTTCGGTGGCTGCTCTCATGCCGACATTGCGCCCGTCGATGCCCGCGGCGTGTGTGTTTCTGACGGGCCGTTCGGCGGGGCACCGGCCGAGTGTTGGCATCTTCGCAATCGCGACGTCGGCGACCGGCGGCGCTACGACGAGCACCTCGAACTCGCTCAGCCCAGCCAACACACCTCGGGAGGGTGCTGGTTCAGGTCGCTCAACCAGCCGATGAGGCTCGCGGCGCTGGCCAAGGCACTCGAGGATGACGGCGTGTTCGACCACACGATCGTGGCGCTCACAGCTCCGGCCGGTCACCGAGCGATACGGCGGCAATGGAGCGACGCGAGGAAGATCCTTGGGGATCGCCTCACCAGACTCGAACCAGCCGACGTCGCTGCCGCGCTCTCACCGGACACCGCCCAGTTCATGCTCGACCGTTACGGCATCGCTCCGACTCTGAACGACCCGACGGAGTCCGAACCGGCAGTAGAGATCACCCACGATCTACGAGAAGCACTCGGCTGGGGCCTCGTGGCCGAGCTGATCAGTCGCAGTCCCAAGGGGCTGCACGTATTCGAGATCCATCCCACCGGCGGGAACCATGATTGTCTCTCCCTGCACGATGGCTCGGGTGGTCACGTGCTTGATCTCGACCGCAACGGAGCCCTGCTGCTTGCCGGAGTCGGAAGCAGTCCAGACATATGGGAACTGCTCGCCTCAGAAGGCCCCAAGGCGATCGCCGATGACATCGAACAACAATGGCTCGTCGATAGCGAAGCTCGCCCTGTTCCCAACCACTCGATCACCGTGTCGCTCATGGCCGATCTGGCAGCATCTGCCTCGACTCGGGGCTGGGTGTGGCGCAGTGGAATGTTCGATCCCGGTGAAGGACCGCCGGGCCCGATCGCCGTGTGGTTCGAAGCGTTCGATGGCCTCGCCGATGGCGTACTCGGCACGATGGCCCCAGACCCGATCGATCAACCCGAGTTTCGGTTCTGGTTCCTCGTTCGAGCCCTGAACAAAGAACCGGTCGTAGCGATCGATGTCGCCGGGGCTGGTTGGGTCGACAACACCAAGTGGCCACTGGCCGACGATGCCGACCGCGAGGCGTTCATCGCCGCAGCGATGGCGGCGGTGGTAGCAGAGGGACCAGCCACGCGTGCCTGATCAATCGCTCAGTGCTTCAGCTACTTCGTCGGCGAGCTGACGCAGCCGATCCAGGAACGGGTCGCGCGACTGCAAGAAAACGTCGATCGAGACATCTTTACTCCACGTATCTGGGTACTTCGAGGGTGCTTCCGTTCCGACGATTTCTGAGGTGTCGTTCGCGAACTGGAAACCGACTGAGGTCGGCACTCCGAGCGACTCCAATTGTCCTTGGAGGAAACCCACATTCGTACTACCGGTTCCGTAAATGACCAAGCCTGTCAACCATTTCGGGACGTCGCGAGGTTTGATTCGAATGACCATGCTCGCCGTACCGAAGTCGACCTTCATGGAAGGGTCGCCAGTCACGATTTCCCTCAGCTCGGAGACTGCTTCGACCACGGCCGGATCGAACGCTTCGCCGAGCCGCAGATCGAAGCGTTCCGCGTCGAGTTTGCGACTGGTTTGCCCACTCGACTTCGAATCTTCCTGTGGGGTGCTCACTTGAATGTCCAGACGCCCGTCGTCGTTCGATTCGATGAGCACGACCGCTCTGGCGATCTCCACGCTGTGAGCGATCACAGAAGGCATCACTATCGTGGTTCCCGCGGCCGAAATGTAGGAAGCGAGCTCAACGAGCCCGAAGGTGAACCCCAGGTGAGGCGCCCCCGCCAGAAGATCGAGATTGTCCCGGAGCTTGTTGAAGTAGAGGGGTGGTGGTCCCCTCCGGGACGGTGCTTGGGTGGCATCGTTCAGGAG
>JAJRXJ010000207.1 GCA_024276355.1 Actinomycetes bacterium
CCCACGACCCGCCACGTGTCCATGGCCCGCCAAATGGCCACCGACAGCCGTGCCGATGCCCTCGTGGCGGTCGGCGGCGGCTCGGCAATCGATACCGCCAAGGCCGCGGCCATGCTGATGTCCAACGGCGGCAGCTACTCCGACTATCAGTGGGACGGTCGACCGATCACCTCGCACAGTCATCCGCTGGTAGCCATCCCGACAACGGCCGGGACCGGCAGTGAGGTCACCAAGGTGGCTGTCATCTCCGACGAGGACGAACCGTTCAAGAAGGGGGTGCTGAGCCCTCTCATGTACGCCCGGGTGGCGATCCTCGACCCGGAGGTCACGGTCGCACTACCGGCCGGGCTCACCGCCGCGACGGGAATCGACGCCTTCATCCACGCCCTGGAGGCGTTCACCGGAATCCGAACCAACCCGTTGAGTGATCTGTTGGCCACCGAATCGTTGCGTCTGTGTTGGCAGCATCTCCCCCGCGCCACCGAAGACGGCAACGACCTCGAAGCCCGCTCACAGATGATGCTCGCCGCTCTCTTCGGTGGTATCGCCATGGACCAAGCCGGTCTCGGACTGGTCCACGCGATCTCCGGCGGGATCTGCTCCCACCTTCATCTCCACCACGGTCTCGCCAACGCATCGTTGCTCCCGGCCGTTTTCGAGTTCAACATCGGCCATGTCGCTCCCGAGCGACGGACGCGCCTGAACAGGATCTTCGGCCTACCCGCCGATCCCGATGATGCTGCCATGACCGCGGCGATCACCGACTTTGTCACCACCATCGGCCTGCCAACCAACTTGTCCGCCCACCGCGATTTGCTCGATCCGAAGGCGCTCGACTCGATCACCGAGGAATCGATGCGGATGGTGATGGTCCACAACAACCCTCGGCCGGTGGATGCCGAGTCCTGCCGCTCGTTGATCGAGGCCATGATTTGATCTACACGAACGCCACCATCCTCACCCTCGACGACCAGCGTCGGATCATCTCCAGCGGTGCCGTGAGGGTGGTCGGCAACAACATCGACTCGATCGGAAAGGCCGATGAACTCGCCACGGCCCACCCGGACGACGAGACCATCGATTGCCGCGGCGGGATCATGCTCCCCGGCCTGATCGACACTCACGTCCACACGTCACAGTGCCTCCTCCGAGGGGTGAGCGAGGCCGCCGGACCCGGCGACTTCCACACTTGGCTCTACGGACGAATCTTTCCCCTGCAGGGCACCTACACCAGCGACGATGCCCTGGCCAGCGCGTCGCTGTGCGTTCTGGAAATGCTCAAGTCGGGCACCACCGGCTTCGTGGAATGCCTCTTGGCGCGCCACTACGGACTCGACGGGATCGCCCGCATGTGTCTCGAGTCCGGTATCCGGGCTGCCCTCGGCAACTTGGCGATGGATGTCTCACCCGAGAAGCGCGACTCCGCCGGTTGGCCCATCGAGATGTGGCAGGACCGCGAGTCGGGCATCTCCGGCACCATCGAGGGCAGCTCCAGGTGGAACGACGATCGGGGGCGCCTGCAGATCTGGTTCGGCTCTCGCTCGGTCGAACCCATCAACGATCTTTCCCTGTTTCCCGAGCTGGCGGCACTCTCCGAGGAACACGGAATCGGGATCACCATCCATCTGGCCGAGCTCGAGTCAGACAACGAATACGCCCGGTCGCTCGGGCATCGAAGTCACATCGCCCTCGCCGATCATCTGGGCCTGCTTGGTCCGCGCACCGTCCTTGCTCATTGCACCATCGCCGACGATGCCGACATCGAGTTGCTGGCCACGAGTGGCACCACGGTGGCCCACTGCCCGGCCAACAACTCGGCCACCGGTTGGGGCCCGGCCCGGATCGTCGACATGCTCGCCGCCGGGGTCAACGTCACCCTCGGCTGCGACGGCGCACCCACCAATGCCAACATGGATCTGCTGCGGGACCTCCGCATCGCCGCCCACGTAGCCCGGATGCGAGACCACACCAGGGCTGCCATCACCCCCGAGACCATTCTCGAGATGGCCACCCGCAACGGTGCCCGGGCGCTGGGACTCCAGTCGACGATCGGCTCTCTCGAGCCGGGAAAGGCCGCTGACTTCATCGTCATCAACGTCGACGCCCCCCATCTCCAGCCAGTGTGGAACCCGGTGGCCACGGTGGTGTTCGCGGCTCAGGGAAGCGACGTCGACACGGTCGTTATCGACGGCACTCTCGTGATGCACCACCGCGAGATGAAGACCATGGACGAGGCCGCGATCGTGGCCGACGCCAGGGCCAGGCAGGCCGAGGTGGCCCGCCGGTGTGGTATCGACGATCTTGGATCCTCCTGGCAGGTGGTATAGCGCAATGATCTCTGACAACTCCCACACCCATCGGGCCGTCTTCGTCACCGATCGGCCGGCCATTCATCAACAGTTGGCGTTGAAGGCCGCGCCCGACTGGCTCGAAATCTCCATGCTCGAGTCCCCCAGCCGGGAAACAGTCGTCGATGCCCTCGACGGTGCCGAGTTCCTGATATCCGAGAGGGCCGGAGAGATCGATGCCGAGATGATCCGAGGGGCGTCCTCGCTCAAGCTCATCCAAAGGCTCGGTACCCGCAGCCATGACATCGACCTCACAGCAGCAGCCGAGGCCGGCGTCGTTGTCTGCTGTCAGCCTCTTCAACAGTCGGTCGCGGTGGCCGAACACACGATGGCCCTGATCCTGGCATTGGTGAAGAGGCTCCGCGATGTCACCGAGGAGACGATCAGCGGTCACGACTGGGGTCCCCCGGTTGAAAGCGATGCCAACACGTTCGCCATCAACTGGAGCGATCGTCAGGGCATCACGTCTCTTCACGGCACGACGATCGGAATCGTGGGCCTGGGGGAAATTGGCACCCAGTTGGCATTGAGACTGCAACCGTTCGGATCCGATGTCGTGTACCACAACCCCAATCGCCTGCCCGAAGAAGTCGAGAAGGAGCAGGGCGTTCGATGGGCGTCACTTACCGATCTGCTGGCCGAATGCCGCATCGTGTGCCTGATCGTCCCCAGCTCCGATCAGACCGACGCCATGACCGGCAGGGAATTCATCGACACCATGCGACCGGGCAGCATTCTTGTCAGTACCGGCGCATCAACCACCCTCGACGAACAGGCCGTCGCCGACGCTTACCTCGACGGCAGGCTTTCCGGGGTGGCCACCGACGGATACCGCTGGGAGCCGATCCGATCCGACAACCCTCTCCTCGCACTGGCCCGGGACCGCCGAGCCAACGTGATACTCACCCCCCACTGCGCACTCGGCAACATGGAACTCGGATTGAGTCTGAGGTCCGCCGACTACGCGAACATCATCAACTTCACATCCAACCGCCCCGTGGTCAACCGCCTCGCCTGATGACTCGTTGCAGCAGTAGCGTCCGGATGGCCGACACACGAAAAGAATCTGGTGAACATGCCTGAAATCGGTAGAGACACGATCACCGACCATTCGATCATGGGGGTGCTCGCCGACTCCATCTCATCGGGTCGACCCGTCGTACTGGCCACCGTCATCCGCACGAGTCGGTCGGTACCGCGGCGAGCGGGATCGAAGATGTTGGTGTGGGCCGACGGCACCCAGGCCGGCACCGTCGGAGGCGGTGAGATGGAGTCGCGTGTGAGGGCCGAGGCCACCGACGCCCTCACCGATGGTCTCAGTCGGGTCATCGACTACGACCTGCTCGACCCGGCGTCCGGCGATCCCGGCGTGTGCGGCGGAACCGTAACCATCCACCTGGAGCCTTTCATGTCGCGTCCCACTGTTCTCGTCGTCGGTTGCGGTCATGTCGGCAGGGCCGTCGTTGATCTCGCCCACTGGCTGGGGTTCCGCGTGGTCGCTGTCGATGATCGAGCCGAGTTGGCCGATCCGTCGGAGGTTCCCAACGCCGACGTGGTGGTGAGCGGCTCGATCGACGAGGCCCTCGCGGCCGCCCCGATGGATGATCAAACCCACGCCGTGCTGGTCACCCGCAACGTGGCCCTCGACCTCGAGACCATTCCCCCGTTGTTGGCCACCCCGGTTCGTTCGATCGGCGTGATGGGCAGCTTGCGCCGTTGGCAGACCACGTCCGAAAAGCTGCGTGACGCCGGGGTCTCCGACGACGAACTTGCCCGCGTGACCGCCCCGATCGGTATCGAGATCGACGCTGAGACCCCCGAGGAAATCGCCCTGTCGATCATGGGTCAGATCATCGCGGAGCGGCGCGCCGCCCCGACCGACTGATGCTGTTCGACGATCAGTTGGTGGTCGTACGTGGCGGCGGCGATATTGCCACCGGGGTGGTCTGGCGGCTGACCAGGGCTGGTTTCCCGGTGATTGTCTGCGAACTGGCGGTCCCTCTGGCGGTGCGGCGCACGGTCGCGCTCTCGTCGGCCATCGACGAAGGCCGCGTTGATGTCGAGGGGATGGTCGGGCTCAAGGTCGATGTCGCCGACCGGGTGGCCATGAACAAACTCGTGTCAACCGCTCTCACCGGCGTGGTACCAGTGATCATGTCACCGCGATTGCCGGATTTCCCCGGGGCTGTCGCTTCGGTCGTGGTCGATGCCCGTCTGGCCAAGGTCAACATCGACACCACCATCGACGATGCCTCCACCGTGATCGGGCTCGGCCCCGGCTTCACCGCCGGCGTCGACTGCCATGCCGTGATCGAGACCATGCGCGGGCATCATCTCGGAAAGGTGATCTGGGATGGCGCCGCCGCACCCAACACGGGTACACCCGGAATTGTCGGCGGCCGCGGTTCCGAGCGGGTATTGAGGGCCCCATGCGACGGCACGGTGATTTGGATGGCCCGGATCGGCGATCGGGTCGATCAGGGTGATGTGCTCGGCACGGTCGCCGACCTTCCCGTGTTCGCCCCCTTCGATGGGGTGGTGCGGGGCCTGATCTCGCCGTCGGTCAATGTCACCACCGGGCTCAAGATCGGTGACGTCGACCCGCGGGCTGATCCGTCCACTTGTTTCGAGATCTCCGACAAGGCGCTTTCGGTTGGTGGTGGGGTGGTCGAGGCAGTGCTGTTCCGAATGGGCAAACCGGCCGGCCCGCGGGGCGGGGCCTGAAGATGGTGATCACCCCTCTCGCCTCGATAGTGGAACGGCTCGGGCTCGGCCCCCACGAACTCGTCGCCATGGTCGGCGCCGGCGGCAAGTCAACTCTCACCTTTGCCATTGGTGCCCAGCTCACCGGCCGGCGAATCGTCACCACCACGACCAAGATGGGTCTCGATCAGTTCCGGGATGCTCCGGTGTTGATAGGCCCGAGCGACGACGAGATAGGTGACGCATTGCTCGACAACGACGTGGTGCAGATATGGCGTGCCGTTGATCACCGCAAGGCATTCGGCTGCGATCCTGACGATGTCGGCCGTTGGCTCGGACTGGCCGACCATGTGATTGTCGAATCCGACGGGGCCAGGCGTCATCCGTTCAAGGCCCCGAAAGTTTTCGAACCACCGGTGCCGGCGCTCACCACCACCGCCATTGGCCTCATAGGAGCCGACGCGTTGGGCCGGGTGATCGCCGATCGGTGCCATCGTCCGTTGCGGGTGGCCGCGGCCGGCAAGTGTTCTCCGTATGAGCGCCTCTCCCCGGAAATTGCCGCCCGGGTTCTCACCAGCAAGCTGGGCACCCGCAAGAACATCCCCGGTGGGGCCCGTTTCGTGGTCGCCATAAACAAGGTCAAGCCCGACGATCACCTGGCCGCCGAACTGGCCGACATTCTTGCCGCCGTCGGGCAGGAGTCGGTCACCATCGCCCACCACCCCAATCCCTGACCCCGCCGCCACCACCACCCCCCACCCCGCCCCCCACCCCCCGCTTTTCTGACCTCGCAGGCTTGACTATGAAGCCTGCGAGGTCAGAAAAGCAGGGAGTGGGGGATCTGTGACCTCCTGGGACTGATATACACGCCTACGAGGTCAGAAAAGCTGAGGGTTGGAGGATTGACATGGCATCACGCAACGACATGACGCTCACTGGACGCGATGGGGAGTCGTTCGAGGCGACCTCCTGGATGCCGGATGGCGAGCCGAACACGGTTGTGCAGATCATGCACGGGGCCAGTGAACACCTCGAGCGTTACGCACGACTGGCCGGCGCGCTCACCAAAGCCGGATACGGGGTCTACGCCCACGACCACCGCGGCCACGGGCGCACCGCCGACCGCCACGGACGATTCGGCATCGCCAGGCCCGGCGGCTGGACGGCCATGCTCGACGACGCGTCCGTGGTCACCGACCACATCCACGACGAACACCCTGCGGCGCGGATCGTGTTGTTCGGGCACAGCATGGGATCGTTCGTGGCCCAGGGATACATGGAGCGTTGGGGCAGCGGCCTGTCGGGAGTGATCCTCAGTGGAAGCTCACGCGGGCTCGAAGGGTCCGACGAACTCCTGCCCCTGCTCGATTCGATCGCCGATGCCGACCCGGACTCCCCGAGCGAGCTCTTCGCTGCGATGTTCGCCGGTTTCAACGAGCCGTTCACCAGCGACAGCGCCACCGGCTTCGAGTGGCTCAGCAGCGATCCGGCCGAGGTCAGGAAATACGTCGACGACCCATGGTGCGGAGAGGGCGTGCCGCTCACCAATGGTTTCGTGGCCGACATGATCCACGGAATGGTCGACGCCTGGGAGCCCGACAACGAGTCGAAGATCCCCACCAACGTCCCGGTGCTGGTGATGTCGGGCCTGCAGGATCCGGTCGGCGGATTCGGTGAGGGTGCCAGCGCTCTGGCCACCAACCTGGCTGCCCTCGGAGTGGAACGAGTGACGGCCAACATGTATCCCGACGGTCGCCACGAGATGCTCAATGAGACCAACCGTGATGAAGTCACAGCCGATCTGATCCGCTGGATCGATGAAATCACCGACTGAGTGAACCATCACGGCCGACAGTCTCGATAGAGGGTTGCAACACCTTCTGATCGGACCCTCACATGATCGACAAGACCGGGCTTCTCACCGCCACGCTTCGGCGAATCTCATTCGTACTGCTGTCAGCAGTGATCATGGTCGTCTGGTCGGAGAAGATGTATTGGTATCTCCCGGGGTACACGTTCGTGGAGCTCGTCATCTTCTACTCGTTTCCGACGATGCTGCTTCTCTGGGCCATCGACCGATTCCGGGTGTCCGACCCCGCGGCGCTTGCACTCACCGCCGCTCTCTTCACCTTGGCGATCGAGGGAATCATCACGCCGGTCATCTACGAGGACGGTCCGCTGCCGATAGTGGGGCTCTATCTCTTCGC
>JAJRXJ010000208.1 GCA_024276355.1 Actinomycetes bacterium
CATCGTGAACCTACGCCTACTATCAGTGTTGCGCAAGCTGTCAATTCACAATTCGTGTCGAATACGACCGGTTGCCGGCTCTCAATCGCCGCCGATGTTGATCACAATCTTGCCGGAGTTGAGGTTGGCCTCCATGCGGCGGTGGGCATCCGCCAGGTCGTCGAGATCGAACCGACTGTCGACCACCGGCGAGATCCGACCTGACGCAACGAGAGGCAGAACCTCGGCCGAGAACTGCTGGGTGACCGCTATCTTCTCCTCGATCGGTCTGGCCCTGAGCGTGGTCCCGATCAACGACGCCCGTTTCATGAGCAACGTACCGGCATCGAATGGAACGCTGCCACCTGCCATGAGGCCCACCTGTATCACCCGGCCACCGATCCTCAGACACGAAATATTGCGCGGTAGATAGTCGCCTCCCACCACGTCGAGCACCACATCGACCCCGGCTCCACCGGTGGCCTCCGCGACAACGTCCACGAAGTCGTCGGTCTCGTAATCGACGATGACATCAGCGCCGAGCGAACGGCAGGTCTCGTGTTTGCCGGCAGATGCCGTGACAATGATGCGAGCACCCATCGCCTTGGCTATCTGGATCGATGCGGTGCCGACGCCTGACGCTCCGGCGTGGACCAACGCCCACCGCCCGGAGGTGAGGCCACCATGACGAACAAGGGCATCCCACGCGGTGATGAACACCTCCGGCGTCGCGCCGGCCACATCGAGCGGCAGTGCATCGGGCACGCGCATGGTCATGCGCTCGTGGCTGGCAATCAACTCGGCATGCGCGCTGCCGTTGGTGATTCCCATCACCGGGTCGCCGACAGCACGGTCGGTGACCCTCTCCCCCACGGCCACGACCCGGCCCGCGAACTCGAGGCCCGGTATCTCATGTTCCATCGGCGGACCCGGATAGAACCCCATCCGCTGCAGTATGTCAGCCCGGTTGACCGCGGATGACACGACCTCTACCAATACTTCTTCGGGACCGGCAACCGGATCGGGAACCTCACGCAGCATCAAGACCTCCGGCCCACCGTGTTGTTCAAGCACAATCGCTCTCATGACTCAGCCTCCATCCGCGGTTGTTGCCCCGTAACTCCGAATCGCACCTCGTCGGGGTATGGAAAGAAATCCGGTAGTTGCCCCGACTGATGCTGGTCCTTCATGTCGTTCCAGAATGCCGCGGTACAAATGTCGGAGTGACGCGAATCGATCACCTCGGCGATGATCTTCGGTGAACGCAGGAAGGTACGAAACTCTTCTGGGAATACGTCATCGGGGGCCACCGGAAACCATGGTTGGTCAAACATGTCGTCGTCGATGTTGTCGCTCACCGGCACATCTCGGAAGTTGACCTCTGAGAGCAGTGTGAGCTCGTCGTAGTCGTAGAACACGACACTCCCATGGCGTGTCACCCCGAAATTCTTCGGGAACAGATCGCCCGGGAAGATGTTGGCCGCCGCCAGATCCTTGATGGCATTGCCGTAGTCGATCGCCGCGGCCCGGGCCCGATCGCGCGACATCTCCCGCAGGTAGAGATCAAGTGGATAAAGGCGCCGTTCGGTGTAGACGTGATGAAGGATGACCTCGTCGTCGGTGATGGTGACCGACCTCGAACAATCACTGCGAAGCTCATCAAGCAGATCGTTGTCGAAACGGTCACGTTGGAAGCTGAGATTCTCGAATTCCTGAGCATCGACGAGACGACCCACGCGGTCGTGATCGAATACCAGCTTGTAGCGCCGTTTCACCTCGTCCGGCGTGGTGTGCTTGCTCGGCGGGAAGTGGTCCTTGATGATCTTGAACACCACATCGAACGAGGGCAGGGCGAACACCGCCATGACCATGCCCCGGACCCCGCGGGCCCGCTCGAACCGGGTGTTGGAGTGGTCCATGTGTCGGTACAACGCCCGGAACAGATTGGTCTTGCCGTGCTGGCTGTAGCCGATCGAGGTGTAGAGCTCGGCCACCGGCTTGACGGGCAGCAGCGACTTGACGAAGCCGACCACCGCGGCCGGGCGACGACACAAGACGTGGAAGTACGAGCGGGTGTAACCGAACAGGCGGCTGGCGTCCCATTCGGTGAGGATGACGGCATCGGCCCTCACTCCGGCATCGGTGCACACCAGCGGGATGATCACAGGGGACACCCGGTTGAGCCAGCGAAGCCGACCGACCAGGTAGGCGCCCTTGTTGCGGTAGAAGACCGGCCGAAGAAACTCGATCGAATCGATTCCGTCCCACATCCGGCCGACGTATTCGTCGATGCGCGATGCCACGAGATGGGACTGACACTCGATGTCGGTGAAATGAGTCGCCAGTGGGCAGTGGTTCAGGACCTCGCGAATGGTGTCGACGGTGCTGGTCTCCACCGGAAATATCCGGTACTCACCGCGGGTGCCGTCGTCGGCCGGCAATGCGGTCGGGCCCAGCCACAGGAACTCGAGTTCCGGGTCGATGCCGACGATTCCGAAAAGGCGACGGGTCACCGAGTTGTAGAAGGTCTCGGCCAGTTCGAGATCGATCCGGTCGGCGATCAACTCAACGTATCGGAGCCTGGTGGCCACCCAGTCTCGCCGGGCGTCGCTCTCGCTGTCGGGAAGCGTGAGGCGGCAGGCCTCCACAGCCGAGTTGACGAGGCTGGCATGGAGATTGAGCCGCTCGGTGGCGTCAACTTGATGTTGGGCCCATTCGCGGTTGAGAAACCGGCCTGCAGCCCGGTGACTGACCTCCAGATACCGATCGTGGAACTCAACGAACGAGTCTCGAAGAATCGTGGCGCGGCGCTCGGTGGCCGGCACGGTGTCGGAGGCAGTTTCCAAGTCGGGGCCGTTCAGTCGCTGGGGCCGAACCGCAGCCCGCCGGCGCCGGCAGCGGCCACCGACCAGTCGGCGAAGAACCGGTAGCGGTCGCCTCGGATGATGGTGACCCGCCACTCGACATCGCGGTCGCCACAGCGACCCAAGCGCTCCACCTGGAAGGCAGCCTCGCCGTCAGGCATGTCGAGCACCTTCGCAACATCAGGATCGGGCACAACTGGCGTTATTCGCTCCCAGCCGTTGTCGGGACGGCACCTGCAGCGTGTCTCGAGTTCGTCGTAGAGGGCGGTGTGGGAGAAGTCGGCATCGAGCAGTGGCACCCCGAGATCTGGGGGCAGC
>JAJRXJ010000010.1 GCA_024276355.1 Actinomycetes bacterium
CCATCGACATCGTCGAGCGGGTCGATCCCGCCGACGTGTGCGCGCTGGCCGCCGCCGCGGTGGCGGAATGCGATTCCGGCCCCACACAACTATGGATCCACGAGATCGACCCACTCACCCATCGAAAGCTGATCCGGTGCGGATGGGAGCCACACCGCGATCTCTGGCAGCTGCGACGGCCACTGCCCGCCGCTGCCCCGGGCATCACCACCAGGGCCTTCACCGAGGCCGACATCGGTGAGTTCATCACGGTCAACAACCGGGCCTTCAGCTGGCATCCCGAACAAAGCGGCCTCACCGAAGACGAGTTTCGCAAGACCATGGAAGAGCCATGGTTCGACCCCGACGGTTTCAGGCTCCTCCATATCGATGGTCGTCTGGCCGGTTTCTGCTGGACCAAGATCCACCGAGCATCCGACCCGCCGCTCGGCGAAATATACGTGATCGCCATCGATCCCGATTTTCACGGCCGCGGCCTGGGAGCTCCGATGACCCTCGCCGGACTCGATTGGTTGTCGGCGAAAGGCATGTCCACTGGCATGCTCTACGTGGAAAGCGACAATGTCCCGGCCAACGCCGTCTACTCCCGCCTCGGTTTCGTGCAACACCACACCGACCGTGCCTACCGATTGGTGAACCCATGACCCAGATTCAGGTGGTCGGTCGCCACAGCATCGATGCCCCCGTCCTCCGGTACGACCCGACACGCGACGAGTTGGCCGCTCATCTCGAGGGGCAGCCGCGATACCGGCTAGACCAGATCTGGGAGGGCCTCTACAAGCAGGGGTCCGATCTCGAGGACATCAGCAATCTCCCCAAGTCCCTGCGGCAAACATTGTCCGAGGCCCTGCCCCCGGCCCTCACTCCCGAGGCCGAGTCGGTCAGCCGCGACGGCCAGACCGTCAAATGGCTCTGGAAGCTCCACGACGGCCACATGATCGAGACCGTTCTGATGCACTACCGGGAGCGCACCACCGTCTGTGTGTCCACCCAGGCGGGATGCGCCATGGCATGTGGATTCTGCGCCACCGGTCAGAGCGGATTCGATCGACAGCTGTCGGTCGGTGAGATCGTCGAGCAGGTGATCCGAGCACGTGCCACATCCGCACCGAGACGGGTGTCGAACGTCGTGTTCATGGGCATGGGCGAGCCGTTCGCCAATTACGACCGAACCTGGGCTGCCCTGCAGCGGCTACACGACGACATGGGGATATCCGCCCGCCACCTCACGGTGTCGACCGTGGGAGTGATACCCGGCATAGACCGTATGGCCAAGGAGGATCTGCCGGTCAATCTGGCGGTCTCGCTCCACGCCGCCAACGACACTCTTCGAGATCAGCTCGTGCCGATCAACAAGCGTTACCCGATCGAGCAACTGGTGTCGGCATGCGCACGCTACCTGGCCGCCAAGAACCGCCGCCTGTCGTTCGAATGGGCCCTGATCGACGGTGTCAACGATTCCCCGGACGATGCCCGCGAGTTGGCGGCCATCTGTCACCGATTGAGGGCTCACGTCAACCTGATTCCTCTCAACCCCACTCCCGGGTACCCCACCCGCGGCACACCGGGTGAGGGAGTCGAGCAGTTTCGCGAGGAGCTCGAGCAGCAGGGTGTGAACGCCACCGTCAGGCGCAACCGCGGCACCGAGATCGACGCCGCCTGCGGCCAGCTGAGAGCGAGCCGCCAGGTGATCGACAACCCGAAGCGCCGCTGATCCCCACCGATGCCCGGGGAGAGCCGTCTTCCGCGAGGCGGTCGCCGATCGGCGGTCCATACTGGTGCCCATGAACGAACGGATATGGGTCAATTCGCGTCAGCCGCAGACGCTCTACATCTCCCAGCTGCTCATGTACTTCAACGGCATCCTGGCCATCCTTTTCGGCCGGTTGTCGCTGGTGGGCGATGTCGCCCTGTTCGGGTCATCGATCCTCGGATCAGCCGTGGTTCTGCTGATCACCGTCGGCATGATCGCCGGCGCATACGGCATCGCCAACGAGAAACGCTGGGGGTACCGCCTCGGAGTGGTCTCGGCGTTCGGCCCGTTCGTGATCACCTTGGCGATTGTCCAGGCTGCAGGAATCGGCGAGGCGTTGTCTCAGCCGATCAACCTCATGTTCGACATCGCGCTGGTGGCGTTGCTCCTTCATCCGATGAGCACCTCCTACCAGAAGATCTGGTTCAAGTGAAGCCCCGGGCATGAACGCTTCGAAGGAGTCACCGATTCTTCACGAAGGGGTCACCGTGGATCCCGAGGAATTGCCCACCGGCGACGAAAAGCGCAGGGCCGTACGATCGATGTTCGATTCGATCGCCCCGCGCTACGACCTGGTCAACCGCATCATGACCTTCGGACTCGATGTGCGCTGGCGTCGCCGCACCGTTCGCGACCTGGGGCTCCCGGCCGGTTCGGTGGTGGTCGACCTGGCATGCGGCACCGGCGACCTCTGCCGTGAGATCCAACGCCGAGGCAGTGTGTCGATCGGTCTCGACCTGTCGATGGGGATGCTCGCAGCCGCCCGCACCGATGCCCCGCTGCTTCACGCCGACATTCTTCGCATGCCGCTCCCCGATGGTGCCGTCGACGGTGCCACCTGCGGGTTCGCCCTGAGAAACCTCGTCGATCTACCCGAATTCTTCGCCGAATTGGCCAGGGTTGTCCGCCCGGGTGGTCGCATCGCTCTGCTCGATGCCGCGCAGCCGGAGAATCGGCTGCTTCGATTCGGTCACGGCATCTACTTCGGCAAGGTGGTGCCGATGATCGGTGGGCTGTTGTCCGACGGTGTCGCCTACCGCTACCTGCCCAAGTCTCTGGCCTATCTGCCCGACTGGTCGGTCATGTCGACCGATCTGCTCGCGGCCGGTTTCCACGATGTCGAGCGTCATCTGTTCACCGGCGCCCAACTGATCACCGCCACCCGTTCGAGGTAGCCCCACGGCTCTCGCCGCCCGGCCACCGGGGTGGGTTCAGCCGGTGAGGCCGAGCCCGATAGCCATCGCCAGGCCCGAGACCAGCTGTGCACGGCCGGTGGCACCGAGCACCGGGATGAGGTCGGGTCCCTCGGCGCCACGCTCCACCGACCTCATGGCCGAGATGGCGAAAGGCATGCCGAGGATGGCCGCGGCGGTGGCCCGCCCGCTGGTCCAGTTGGCCACGATCGCGGTGCCGAATGCCGCGTATTGCATGAGCACGAACACGATTCTGGTGTTGCGGGCCCCGAGACGAACCGCGAGAGTGCGCTTGCCAGCGCCGGTGTCCCCCGGAATGTCGCGAAGGTTGTTGACCACAAGCAAAGCCGTTGCCCAGAGCCCGACGCTCACGCTGACCAGCACCGACAGCCCATCGATCCGTTCGATGAGAACGTAGGTGGTGCCGACCGTGGCCACCACGCCGAAGAACACGAACACGAACACTTCTCCGAGTCCCAGATAGCCGTAGGGGCGGGGACCACCGGTGTAGGTCCACCCGGCCAGCATCGACAGAACACCGACGACGAGCAATTCCGGGCCGACCACCAGAGCGAGGACGGCACCGGCCACCGCGGCCACACCGAACGCGATCATGGCGGCCCGCTTCACCGCGGTGGGGCCCGCCAGCCCCGACCCGACGAGACGCAACGGACCCACGCGCTCACCGCCGTCGGTGCCTCTCACGCCGTCGGAGTAGTCGTTGGCGTAGTTGACGCCGATCTGCAACGCCAGCGACACCACCAACGCCGCCCCGGCTCTCCACCAGGCCGTATCGGGTGATTGTCCGACGGCAACCGCCGCGCCCACCGCCACCGGCACGACCGCCGCCGGAAGCGTCCGCGGGCGGGCCCCGGCGATCCAGAGCCTGACCCCGGAGGGCTGAGTGTGGGTGTTCGAGTCGGTCATTCGCGGTTCCGGATCAGTTGGTCGATGGCATCCACGAAGATCCGATGCTCGACTTCGTGGATGCGCTGTTCGAGGGATTCCCTGGTGTCGGTGTCGAGTATGTCGACTCGCTCGCTCAGCACCACCGGTCCGTTGTCGACCCCCTCGTCGGGCACCAGATGGACCATCACTCCGGTGTGGTCGAGGCCCTGACGAAGATGGTCGGCCCAAGCGTCGTCGATGGCGTGCGCCCCGGGATAGGTGCCCGGAAGAGCCGGGTGGAGATTCACCACCCGGCCGGGGAACACGTCGAGAAAAACCGGTGACAGCAGATGCATCCACCCGGCCAGGATCACCAGATCTGGACGATGCGACGCAACGGCCGCGGCGAGCGCGACGTCGTATGAGCGGCGAGCCTCGGCAGGAGTCTCAACCTGCTGTCGGAACTCGTCGAGCAACAGGCACTGGTGGCTCACTCCCGCGAGCTCCGCGCGATCGGCGGCCCGAACTCCCCGGCGATTCGTGATCACGTGTACGACCCGGGCATCGAGACGGCCGGTCGAGCAGGCGTCGATGATCGCCTGGAGGTTGGTGCCGGTCCCCGACGCCAACACCACCAGACGGGTGGTCAACTCCACGAACCGTTCAGCATTACCGCGGCGTTGCCGGTGCGCTCGGCGAGCCGACCGATGATCGGGTGACCCAGACCCTCGGCAATGCGGGCATCAGACTCCGACAGGGCCACCACCAGGCCGATGCCCATGTTCCAGACGCGAAACAACTCGGAGTCGGGCATGTCACTCCAGGCAGCCAATCTGCGAAACAGCTGGGGCACATCCCAGCTGCCGAGCTCGAACTCGGCCCTCAGATGATCGGGCAACACCCGGGGAACGTTCTCGTACAGTCCACCGCCGGTGATGTGGGCCAGCGCCTTGGGAGAGATACCCGACTCCAGCATCTGATCGACGTGGGGGAGATAGCCGCGGTGTGGTTCCAGCAGGGCGTCGATCATCGATTCGTCGGCATCATGGCTCTCCAGAAGGCTACGAATCAGCGAGTAGCCGTTGGTGTGGGGTCCGGAGCTGGCCAGCCCGACCAGGAGATCGCCGGCGCGCATCTCGTCGGTGCGCGGCCACAGATCGCTGCGGTCGACCACCCCGACGATGGTGCCCGCGATGTCGACCGAACCGGGGGTGTAGACACCCGGCATTTCTGCGGTCTCGCCGCCCAGCAGCGCGCAGCCCGACTCACGGCACGCCTCGGCCATGCCGGACACGATCTCGGCGACCATCTCGGGCACCAACTTGGCGGTGGCGATGTAGTCGAGGAAGAACAGCGGACGGGCCCCCTGCACGAGAATGTCGTCGGTGCAGTGGTTGACGAGATCCATGCCCACGCCGCGCCACCGACCATGACGGGCCGCCAACTCGACCTTGGTGCCGACCCCGTCGGTGGATGCCACCAGAATCTTTCCGGGGCCGAGAGAATCGGCCGCGAACAACCCGCCGAACGCGCCGATCTCGGACAGCACCGGTGGAGTCATGGTGGACTTCACGGCCTCGGACAGGAGCTTGACGGCCCGGTTGCCCTCGTCGATGTCGACGCCTGCGTCGCGGTAACTGCTCATCTGCTCACCTCTGCTGTGGCCAACGCTATGTCGTTTCGATGCTGGGATCCCTCGAACCCGATGGTCCCGACCGCCGCATGGGCCCGCAGAGCTGCTTCCTTCAGAGAGGGGCTCACCGCGGTCACCGAGAGAACCCGTCCTCCGGAGGTGAACACTCCACCGTCGGCACCGATGCGGGTGCCTGCGTGAAACACGGTGCAACCGGTGGCCGCCGCCTCGATGAGACCATCTATCGGAACCGAGGCCGATCCGGAGCCGGGATATCCGGCCGACGCCATCACCACGGTGACCGCCGCGTCGCGGGACCACCGCAGATCGACACCGTCGAGCGATCCGACCGCGCACGCTTCGAAGACATCGAGGGGATCCGACTCGAGCAGCGGCAACACCACCTGGGTTTCGGGGTCGCCGAATCGGCAGTTGAATTCGATCACCTTGGGTCCGTCGTCGGTGAGCATCAGGCCCGCGTAGAGCACCCCCCGATAGGGCCGCCCCTCGGAGGCCATGCCCACGATCGTGGGTCTGATGACGGTGCGTTCTATCTCGGCGATCACCGACGCGTCGGCAACCGGGGACGGCACGAACGCACCCATACCGCCGGTGTTGGGCCCTTGATCACCGGCCAGTAGGCGCTTGTGGTCCTGGGCGGCCGGCATCAACTCCCATCGGTTTCCGTCACAAAATGCCAGTACCGAGATCTCGGTGCCACGAAGTCGTTCCTCGAGGAGCAGTTCGATCCCGGCATCACCGAAGCGCCCGTCTACCAGGATCGCCCGAATCGCCTCGGCAGCCTCATCGAAGGTCTCGGCCATGATCACCCCCTTGCCGGCGGCCAGACCGCTGGCCTTCACCACCGGTGGCTCATCGAAGTCTCGCAACGCTCCCAGCGCCGACGATTCGTCGGAGTGTGCCGAAGCCCGCCCCGTGGGTATGTGGTGGCGGACCAGAAACTCCTTGCAGTGGGACTTGGATCCCTCCAGCCGGGCCGCGGCCGCAGAAGGCCCGAACGCGGGTATTCCCGCGGAGAGGAGAGCATCGACGGCACCGGCGACCAGGGGGCCCTCTGGTCCGATAATCACCAGATCCGCGGCAGTCCGTTGAGCGGTGGCAACGATCGCGGTGGTGTCAGAGACGTCGAGCGGGATGTTCTCGCAGCCCGGCTCCGCTGCGGTTCCGGCATTTCCCGGCCCCACCAGGACACGGCCCACCCTGTCCGAACGAGACAGCCTCCACGCAATGGCGTGCTCGCGTCCGCCGCCACCGACCACCAGCACAGTGGCTCCGGACCGGGTGTTCACCTCAATCTCCCCACACCTGGGCGAACTGCTCCTTGGGGCTGAGCCTCAACTGCACGAAGCGCTCCGAATCAAAGGGATAGTCGCCGGTGAAACAGGCGTTGCAGTAGCCCTCATCGGTCTCGAGTGCCCGCATCAGCGCATCGATCGAAAGAAACGCCAGCGAATCGGCACCGATGTGTTGGCGAATCTCGTCGACGCTTCGGTTTCCGGCGATGAGGTCTTCGCGAGATGCCATGTCGACACCCATGTAGCACGGGTCGGTGATCGCCGGACAGGCCACCCGCACGTGGACCTCGGTTGCTCCGGCCTCACGCAACATCGACACCAGCGGTCCGCTGGTCGTGCCCCGAACGATCGAGTCGTCGACCATCACCACTCTCCGGCCGACCAGGTTGTCCGCGAGCGGGTTGAACTTCATGGCCACACCGGCGTCGCGCAGACGCTGGGTGGGTTCGATGAAGGTGCGGCCCACATACCTGTTCTTGATCAGACCCTCGGTGTAGGGAATCCCGGACTCCTGTGCGAAGCCGACGGCATGTGGTGTGCCCGAGTCGGGTACCGGAACCACGAGATCGGCTTCGACGGGAGATTCCCGGGCCAGTTCGCGGCCGAGGCGCTGGCGTGTCGAATGGACCAGGTTTCCACCATGGATGCTGTCGGGGCGTGAGAAGTAAATCTGTTCGAAGGTGCAGAACGCCCGTTTGCGCGGCACGGCGCCCTGCTCGACCCGGACGCCATCCGCGGAGAGCTTCACGATCTCGCCCGGTTCGACCTCGCGAACGAGCTTGGCCCCGATGGTCGAGAAGGCGCAGGTCTCGGATACCAGAACATGACCACCGTCAATCTCCCCTATGACCAGCGGGCGAAGACCCCATGGGTCGCGCACGCCGTAGACCGCGTCCCGAGTGAGGATGGTGAGGGCAAACGCCCCCTCGGCCCGGCTCATCAACACCTTGATCCGGCTGAGCCAGTCGCCACCGGCCCCGGCCAGTATGTGGACCATCACCTCGGTGTCGGACGAGGTTTGGAGTCCGATGCCGCGCTCGAGAAGCTCGCGTCTGAGCTGCGGAGCGTTGACCAGGTTGCCGTTGTGGGCCAGACCCAACGGTCCATCAATTGTCTCTATCACCTGTGGCTGCGCGTTGCGGAGGCCCGAACCACCGGTGGTGGAGTAGCGGGTGTGGCCGATGGCCAGATCTCCGGTGAGAGTCGAGAGGTTGTCTTCGTTGAAGACACTGCTGACCAGGCCCTGGCCCTTGTGGATGTTGGCGATGCCGTTGTCGGAGGTGGCGATACCGGCCGCCTCCTGACCACGATGTTGAAGCGCGTGGAGGGCGAAGAACGTGAGGCGGGCTGCGTCCTTTCCGGGCGCATGGATTCCGAACACCCCGCATTCCTCGCGGGGATGGTCGTCGATCGGAGCGGAGAACCGGCCCATCCCGGTCACCGTTCCAGCTCGATCCCGCGAATCCTGTCGGCCTTGGCCCGTCGAAACTCTCGAAGGGCCCGGCCCAGCTCCGGATCGGTGCCCGCCAGAATCGCCACCGCGAACAAGCCCGCATTGGTTGCGCCGGCGTCGCCTATGGCCATGGTGGCCACCGGTATTCCACCGGGCATCTGCACGATCGACAGCAGCGAATCGATGCCGTTGAGGGCCTTGCTCTGAATCGGCACCCCGATCACCGGGATCGTGGTGTAGGCGGCGACCACCCCGGCCAGATGAGCGGCTCCGCCGGCGCCGGCGATGAGCACCCGCAGCCCGCGATCCTCGGCGCCCGAGGCGTATTCCGAGATCAGATCCGGCGTGCGATGTGCCGAAGCCACCCGATACTCGTGGGGGACATCGAAATCGGTGAGGATGTCGGAGGCTCGGCGCATGGTGGGCCAGTCGGAGTCGCTGCCCATCACGATGCCGACGAGTGGGTTTTCAGATGGCATTTCGTATCGCTCTCTCGATGCGGGGGGCGGCCGGATACTCGGCGGGCACGAACGCCGTTCCGGTGAGCATCTCATACGCCCGGGTGTACACGCCTGATGCCCGAATCGACAATGACCGCGACAGCGGAGGAGGGGCGCCTTCACCTGTGTATCCGTCGGCGGCGTAGGCCAAGCGCACGACTTCCTTGTCGAGGTTCTCGGGTTCGTGTCCGGCGGCGATCAGGTCCTTGGCCGTCGATGCCCTCCAGTAGCGGGAGGAGTCGGGGGTGTGGACCTCATCGATGATCGTGAGGGTGCCGCCGTCGTCGATGCCGAACTCGTACTTCGTGTCGACCAGGATCAAACCGCGGTTGGCCGCGATCTCGCGGCCCCGCCCGAAGATGTCGAGCGCCGCGGTTCGTATCCGGTGCCACAGGTCGGCCTCGACCAGGCCGTCGGCGACGATGTCGGCCTCGGTGATCGGTGCGTCGTGGGCGCCGTGTTCGGCCTTCGTGGTCGGGGTGATGATCGGAGTGGGCAGGGGATCGTTCTTCGACATGCCATCGGGAAAATCGATGCCGTAGATGGTGCGTTCGCCGGCTGCGTATCGGGTCCAGAGCGCCGTGGATGTGGTGCCGGTGAGCCGGGCCCTCACCACCACCTCGACCGGAACCGTGGTGCACTTCCGACCGATGGTGACGTTGGGGTCGATCACCGACTCGATGTGGGACGGCACGATGTCAGATATCTGCTCGAACCACCAGGCCGCCAGCTGGTTGAGCACCTGACCCCGGTAGGGAACCGTGCCGAGCACTTGGTCGGACGCCGAGATGCGATCGGTGGCCACCAGCACGAGACGGTCTCCGAGATCGATCATGTCGCGCACCTTGCCGTGGGTCACCGGACCGACATCGTCGAGTGCACCGGGCGGGAGCCCGTCGAATGGTGTTTCGAGAGCCGGAGAGAGATCGATGGTCATCGGGCAGCCTCCACGAATGCCTTGAACAAGGGCAGGCCCGAGCCGCCGGGGGGCCCTGACGGCCGTTGCCAATCGAATATGTGGTCTTCGGGATGAGGCATCATTCCGACCACGGCGCCGGTGGCGTCGCAGATGCCGGCGATGTCGGCATCCGAGCCGTTCGGGTTGGCCGGATGGACCCCACCGGCGGGTCCGGTCGGCTCGACGGGCAGCGCGCCCGCGTCGAGATATCTGAAGGCGACAAGGCCGGCATCGGACATCGTCCCGATCACGCCGGGATCCGCGGCCACGAACCGCCCCTCGCCGTGGGCCACCGGGCACCGCACGACCAGACCCGACACCTCGCCGAGCCATCCGCTCCTGCATGACGGCTCGACACCGAGGGTCACCCAGCGGCATTCGAACCGGCCGTTGGAGTTGTGGGTGAGGGTGATGCCACGTCCCTCGGGGCGATCGGGGCCCGACAGCAGACCCGATTTCACCAACGCCTGGAAGCCGTTGCAGATCCCGAGGATCGGCCGGCCCTTGTGCACAGCCACGGCCAGTTCGTCGCCGAACCATGTTCGTAGTTCGAGAGCCAGCCGAGCACCGGCGCCCAGCGAGTCGCCGTAGCTGAAGCCCCCGGGCAGCAGGATCGCGGCGTGGTCGGCCCACTTCACGTGGCCGGCCCTGAGCGAGTTGATGTGGACGATACGCGGATCGCCACCGGCAAGCTCGACCGCTTGTGCGGCCTCGAGATCACGGTTGGTTCCCGAGGCGTGGGGGATCAGGACAGGAGGGCGGGTCATCATCGTGATCTCCCCGTGAACGCATCCACCAGATCGCCGAGCGGCAGTTCCACGGATGTGTCTCCTGCCTGCAGCCGCAGCGACGACCCGCCGTCGACAGTGCCGATCAGACGGGCCCCATCTCCGAGGATCGAGGCCAGCGACTCCCGATCGGTCGGCGCCGCGGTGAGAACGAGCCGCCCCGGACTCTCGTTGGACAGCGCCGACAGCGCATCTCCGGAGTGTGTCGGCACCTCCACCGTGAACCCGTGGCGGCTGCCGATCGCCATCTCGGCGACGCTCACAGCCAGGCCTCCCTCACTGCAGTCGTGGGCGGAGGTGACCAGACCATCGATGATCGCTCGGTGAACGGCCCGGTATCGGGGCAGGGGGTCGGTCACAGGGGCGGGCACGATGGTGGCCCCGAGATCGAGCATCTCGTTGACCAGAGAACCGCCCAGGTGTTCGGACTGCTCTCCCACCAGCCACACATCGTCGCCAACGCCACAACCGGCCGAGGTGACGGCGCGGTTCAGATCCGGGATCAGCCCGAGGGCCGAGATCAGCAGCGTGCCCGGAATCGCGTGGCCGTCGAACTCGTTGAACAGGCTGTCCTTGCCGGAGATGAAAGGCATCGCGTATGCCATGGCCCCGTCGACGCAACCTTCGACCGCCCTGACCAGGCCACCGAGCCGATCGGGCTTGGTGGGGTCGCCCCAGCAGAAATTGTCGAGCAGCGCCACCCGATCGGGGTCTCCACCCACGGCCACGAGATTGCGGACCGCCTCGTCGATGGCGAACAGGGCCATCGCGTGGGGGTCGAGGAGACCGACCCTGGGGCAGATGCCGTTGGACACCACAGCCGCGATCGGGTGAGCCGAGGTGCCCAGGGGTTTGATCACCGCGGCGTCGGAAGGACCGTCGGCGTGTGGGCCCACCAGGGGCCTGACCACCGTCCCCCCACCGACTTCGTGGTCGTACCTGTGGACGATGTCGTCGTTGGACGCCACGTCGGGATGTGCCAGCATCCGAAGGAGCAACGGGGCGTCGAACTCCGCCCTGTCACCGTCATGGGGTGTGGGGTCGGTCCAGTCGCCGCTCATTTGACGTCGGGGCAGGCCGTCGTGGAGAAAGTCCATGGGGATGTCGACCAGGTTGAGCTGTCCGTGGTTGACCACCAGTCGGTGCCGTCCGGTGAACTCGCCGAGGTCGGTGAGCTCGACATCCCATTGCCGGCATATCTCGGCCAGCGCCTCGAGATTGGCGGGGGGCACGGCCAGGACGATCCGCTCCTGGGCCTCGGACAGCCAGATCTCCCACGGTTGCAGCCCCGGGTATTTCAGCACCACACCCGACAGATCCACCTCGGCGCCGAGATCCTCGCCCATCTCCCCCACCGACGACGAGAACCCTCCTGCCCCGCAGTCGGTGATTGCGTTGTAGAGCTTCTTGTCGCGGGCCCGCTCCACCACCTCGATACACCCCTTCTCGGTGATCGGATCGCCCACCTGAACCGCCGTGCCGACCACATCACCGGTGTTGGCGTCCATTCCCGCCGACGAGAACGTGGCCCCGTGGATGCCGTCGCGTCCGACGCGCCCGCCGATGGAGATGATGCGATCACCGATCCGGGCCTCGGTGGGATGCGAACCGTGGGGCAACATCCCGATGGCACCGCAGTAGACCAACGGATTGCCGGTGTAGCCCGCGGAGTAGATGACGGATCCGTTGACCGTCGGCAGGCCGAGCTTGTTGCCGTAGTCGGAGATTCCGGCCACTACGCCATCGCGGATCCTGCGGGGATGAAGGACACCGGCCGGTAGCTCGGACGAGGGCAGATCGGCGGGTCCGAAACACAAGACATCTGTGCAGGCGATGGGTCGGGCCGACACGCCGATCACGTCGCGTACCACGCCACCCACACCGGTGTTGGCTCCGCCGAAGGGCTCCAACGCAGAGGGATGGTTGTGGGTCTCGACCTTGATGGCCAGGTCGTTTTCGTCGTCGAAGGCAACGATCCCGGCGTCGTCGACGAAGGCCGATCTCAGCCACCACGGGTCGAGTTCATCGGTGACCCGCCGGAGGGCGTCGAGCAGCCCGTCGTGTCGGCTTGTGGTCGTGGTTTGATCGGCCCGGTGATGGCGAAGCTCGATGGAGGCGCGAAATGTCTTGTGGACGCAGTGCTCCGACCAGGTCTGGGCGAGAGTCTCGAGTTCGGCATCGGTGGGCGGCCGCCCCTCGGAGATGAAATGGGCCCGGATGGCCTTCATCTCGGCCAGGTCGAGTGAGAGGACACGCGCCGTGCTCAGTTCGACCAGAGCTTCGTCGTCGAGGCCTTCCATCTCGATGACATCGACGGTGGGATCGGCCGATGCCGACACCGCGAATTCCGGCTCCAGAACACCCCGGCACCAGTGCTCGATCGTGGCGTTCCCGAGCTCTCCCGACACCAGGTGATCGATCTGCTCGTCTGTCAGATCACCGATGAGGTCGTAGCGGCGGGCGGTGGCCACCTCGATCGGCGGTAGCCCGATCTCCGCTGCAGCCCGCTCGAGCTCACGGGCATCGGAATCGGTGACGCCCGGATGCAGAGCAACCTCCACGGGGGTGCCGATCGGGTGGCTTGCTCCCAGCTGCCAACGGTCCACGACGGGGTCGGCCAACAGCTCGTTGCACAGCATCTCGACGTCGGCGACATCGAGTTGTCCTCGAACGTTGTAGATGCGGGTGACGACACAATCAGAGAGTCCGGAGATGCCCAGAAGTTCGGCTGCCGCGACGACACCAGCCCCTCTCGGATCCCCCACAGCAGTCACTTCGATGCGCAGTGCCACGTGTGACGAAGCTAGCCGCGACCGGGCCGCGCTGCCTCGTGCACCGCCACAATTTCAGAAGGAATTTGGCAGAACCATCAGGCAGGACACGATCGCGGTCAGTCTGTCACCAACCTGAACGACGGCGATACAGATCCGTTGGCCGAGTCTCGATTTTCGGGGCCTCGAGGCGGAGGATCACATTGGGACCGTGCCGCTCGACGAGCTCGGTGAGATGCATGTGCTCGTAGTGACCCTCCATGCGATCGCACAGCACCAGTCGACGCCTGCCCACCTTGGCCACCACTCCCCCACTACGACGCAAGCGATCCAGCGACTCGATCTCGTGCCACTCGATCATGCGGTTCGACAAGGGGCAGCGCCGCTCGATTCCCTCGGGTGAGACAACTGATTTGAGAGGCTGGTCGAACAACAGTGCGAGGGTGGCCACCACCCCGACGATCAGCGCGCCGATTCCCGGCCCTCCCAACGGACGGGTCAGGGATACGGCAATGGGACCACCGATCAGTGCGGCCGATCCCGCTGCTGCGAACAACCAGGACCGCCGGGAACTGTAGAGAATGACGGTATCGGCATCGCTGCGCTGGGGATCGGCCTGCTCGGCTGGCATCGGAAGCCCTACGTGTTCCTCGACATGGCCACGTCGACCAGGCTCTCGCCCGGAGCCAGTGGGTAATGGCACGCGACCTCGTGTCCTTCGCCCATGACCTTGAACTCGGGTTCCTCGGCGGCGCACTTCTCGGTTGCGATCGGGCAACGGGTGCGGAATCTGCAGCCCGATGGCGCCGCGGTCGGACTGGGAATGTCGCCTTCGAGAACGATTCGATGCCGGCTGCGTTCCTTGTCGGGATCGGCCACCGGAACCGCCGACAGCAGGCTCTGCGTGTATGGATGGGCCGGACGGTCATATATCGAGTCTCGATCGGCCAACTCGACGATCTTGCCCAGGTACATCACGGCCACACGGTCTGAGATGTGGCGCACCACCGACAAGTCGTGGGCGATGAACATGTAGCTGAGGTTGAACTCGCTCTGCAGATCCTCGAGCAGGTTGACCACCTGTGCCTGCACACTCACGTCGAGGGCGGACACGGGCTCGTCGAGAATGATCAACGTGGGGTTCAGCGCCAGCGCACGGGCGATGCCGATACGTTGCCGCTGGCCGCCCGAGAACTCATGCGGGTAGCGGTTGCCGTAGTCCTTCAGGAGCCCCACCGCGCTGAGAAGCTCGTTGGCCTTGTTGGTGGCCGAGACCTTGTCGGTGCCGTGAATCCTCAGAGGTTCGGAGATGATGTCACGAACCGGCATCCGCGGATTGAGTGAGGCGAACGGATCCTGGAACACGATCTGGATGTGGCGGCGCAGTTCGCGCATGGTGGGGCGGTCGGCGTCGGTGACCGACTGTCCCTTGTAGGTGACCCGTCCGCTGGTCGGCTCGATCAGGCGGATGATCGATCGACCGAACGTGGTCTTACCGCAGCCGGACTCACCCACCACGCCAACGGTCTCGCCAGCGTGGATGTCGAGGCTCACATCGGCCACTGCGGTGACCGTGGCCACCTGCCGCTGCAAGATCCCGGCCCGTATGGGAAAGTCCTTCACCAGGTTCTCGACCCTGAGCACCGGTTCATCGATCATGACGCACCTCCGGCGAGAGCTTCGGTGAGCTGACCCAGCTTGTGGCATCTGCTCCGGTGGGACGACCCCGACCCGACCGAGCGCAGTTCGGCGTGGCTCTCGGTGCACTCATCATCGGCATAGACACACCGAGGCGAGAATGCACAACCGGGAGGAGGGCTGAGGACACTCGGCGGGGTACCGGGGATGGGCACCAATCGTTCGCCCTTCGGGGAGTCGAGCCGCGGGATGGAACTCATCAACCCACGGGTGTAGGGGTTCTCGCTGCTGTAGAACACCTCTCTGGCGGTGCCCTCCTCGAAAACTCGACCTCCGTACATGACGACCACCCGGTCGGCGATACCGGCCACCACTCCGAGGTCGTGGGTGATCAGCATGATGGCCGCACCGGTGGCCTCCTGGGCGGCCTTCATGACCTCCAGAACCTGGGCCTGGATGGTCACGTCGAGAGCGGTGGTGGGCTCGTCGGCGATCAGCAGGTCGGGTCCGTTGGCGATGGCCATGGCGATCATGGCCCGCTGGCGCATACCACCCGAGAACTCATGGGGATACTGATTGACCCGCTTGCCCGGCTCAGGGACTCCGACCGACTCGAGCAGGTCGGCGGCCTTCGACCACGCCGCGGCCTTGGAGATGTCCGAATGGATCTGCAGCATCTCGGCGATCTGGGCACCGACCTTGAAGACCGGATTGAGCGCGGTCATCGGGTCTTGGAAGACCATGGCGATGCCGTTGCCCCTGACGCCACGCATTTCCCTCTCGGACACCGACAGCAGATCGCGTCCGTGGAACCGGATCTGACCCGTGATGGAAGCCGAGCTCGGATGAAGCCCCATGGTGGCGAGCGCGGTGACCGACTTGCCGGATCCCGACTCGCCGACCACCGCCAGCACCTCTCCGGGCTCCACGTCGAACGACACGTTCCGGACCGCGTGGACCCATCCGTCGTCGGTTGGGAACGACACGCTCAGATCGTCGATGCTGATTACCGGTTCGCTCACTCGCGTCCCTTTCGCGTGGCTGGGTCGAGGGCATCTCTGAGCCCGTCTCCCAAGAAATTGAGGCACAACACCAGGATCGTGAGTATCGCTCCCGGGATCAGCACCCGCGATGGCGTGGTGTCTATGAATCCCTTGGAGTCGCTGATCAACTTGCCGAGGGACGTGTCGGGGGGCACGACTCCAAGACCCAGGAACGACAACGTCGACTCGAGAATGATCGCTGATCCGCTCACCAAGGTGATCTGCACCAGGATCGGGCCCATGGCGTTGGGGAGAATGTGACGAAAGATGATTCTTCCAGAGCCGGCCCCGGCAGCGCGCGCCGCCTGCACGAACTCGGTCTCCTTGAGCTGAAAGAAGAGCCCTCGAACTATTCGTCCGATCACGATCCAGGAGATGAACGCCACCAGAAGCGCGGTCTGATTGGGCGATCCACCCCACTTGATGCCCATGACCAAAAGCACGACTATCGCGGGCACCACCAAGATCAGATTGATCAACTGGTTGATGATGGCGTCGACCCACTTTCCGAAATAGCCGGCCAGCGCGCCCAGCAGTGTGCCGATTGCGGTTGACACCACGGCCACGATGGCCGCTATCCGGATCGAGACCTGCGCGCCTTCCATCGTGCGGATCATGAGATCCCGACCCAGCGGGTCGGTTCCGAACGGGTGCTTCGAGGTGATCCCCTGATTCATGTCGGGGATGTTGGTGTCGGTGGAGTTGAACGGCGAGAAGAACGGCACCACCCAGAACGATCCGATCAGCAGAACCAGGATCACGAACGCGATCATGGCCAGGCGATGCCGCCGGAAGCGGTCCCAGGTCTGTCGCCCGAAGCTCTTCGGCTTGATCGACATTCCCTCGGCGGCCAAGTGACCTCCGGTGCCTGGCTCGCCGACCGAAACGGTGGCAGGTTCCTGCCTCGGCATTCTGAATTCTTGCATCAGTGGATCCGGATTCTGGGGTCGAGCACACCGTAGAGCAGGTCGGCGAGCAGATTGAAGCCGATCGCGAGGACGGCCACGAACAATACGATCGCCATCACCATGTTCACGTCGGCGGCGAATATGGAACTGAGGAGGAGAGGGCCGAGGCCGGGCCAGGAGAATATGGTTTCGGTGACCACCGAACCGCCGAGCAGTGCCGCGAAGTCGAGCGCCCAGATGGTGACCACCGGAATCATGGCGTTTCGCAGCGCGTGTTTGAGAATCACCTTGCGTTCCGACAGGCCCTTGGCCCTGGCGGTGCGGATGTAGTCGGAATGAATCACCTCGAGCATCGAAGCTCTGATGAACCGACTCTCGGTGGCCACCACCACCAGCGTGAGGGTGGTGATGGGCAACACGATCGACTTGATCAGATTGGAAAGGGAGTCGTCGTGCATCTGCGAGGTGAAGAAGGGTCTCCATCCGGTCCAGTCATGGAACCAGATACCCCAGAACACTTGTAACAGCAGGCCAAAAAAGAACGTGGGCATGGCTATGCCGAGAAAGGACAAGCTCGTTATCGCATAGTCGGACTTCGAATACTGGCGTACGGCCGAATACATGCCGAGAAGTGCGGCGATGCTGGCTATCACCAAGAAAGCCGGAACCGCCAGGATCATGGTGTTCTTGGCCCGGGCCCAGACGAAATCGCTCACCGGCAACTCGCCCTGGGACGTGGATGTTCCGAAATCGCCGGTGAGGGTGTTGCCGAGCCAGGCAATGTAACGGCTGTTGGCGGGGTTGGAGAGATCAAGGACCGGCTTGTCGAGGTCGTAGAGCTCGGTGAGCCGGGCGAACGCGGTGTCGTCACACTTGGGACAACTGACCCGCAGCTCAGCCACCGGATCGCGCACGGATGCCTCAAGAGCAAACAGACCCAGGGTCGCCACCAAGAGAAGCGGAATGGTGGCGAGGATTCGGCGAGCGGCGTACGCGAACAAGGAAACTCCCTCAACAGATCGGTTTGACGGTGACAGACAACCGTGGAGGGGTCACGTTAGACCCCTCCACGGCATCCGTCATTCAGACCTCAGGGCTCAGTTGAACTGGTAGTCCTGAACATTCTCGAGCGGACCCGAGTTGTTGGCGTCGGGAGAGACACCGTTCTGCGACAGCACGGAGCTGTTGTAGGCGTAGAACGATGGCTTCTGGGTGAGGGGCATCACCACGAGGCCGCTGCCGTCGGGCTGGATCTGGGTGACGAACTTGTCGAGTTCGTCGTAGCAGATGGCCTGGGCGGCTTCGTCAACGGTTCCGTCACACTCATCGGCCTTCGCATCGAAGTCGGCGTTGTGGTAGCCGTAGGGGTTGTCGCCAGAGGTGCTCTTGTAAGCAGCGGTCTGACCACCGGGCCACGGGCCACCGACCCA